>NZ_LUKH01000039.1:0-38199 GCF_001593695.1 Leisingera sp. F5
GGGGCGGGACCCGCCTCTTCTTCTGGCTCAAAATATCCCCGCCGGAGGCATGGCCTTTCCCGCAGGAAAGGCCATTTTCCTTCATCCTCAGTCCAGTTTGCGCAGCCGTTTGAACAGCGAAGAGGTGTCCCAGCGCCCGCCGCCCATCTTCTGCACATCCTTGTAGTACTGATCGACCAGCGCCGTTACCGGCAGGCTGGCACCGTTGCGATTGGCCTCATCCAGGCAGATCCCCAAATCCTTGCGCATCCAGTCCACCGCAAATCCGTGTTCAAAGTGATCCTCCAGCATCGTCTCATGCCGGTTCGCCATCTGCCAGCTTCCCGCCGCGCCCTGGCTGATCACCTCGACCACCGCACGCCCGTCCAGCCCAGCCTTCTCCGCAAAATGCAGCGCCTCGCTCAGGGCCTGCACCAAACCGCCAATGGCAATCTGGTTGCACATCTTGGTCAGCTGTCCCGCCCCGCTGCCCCCGATCCGGCGGCAGATTTTGGAATAGGCATCCATCACCGGCTCAACCCGGGCATACGCCGCCTCATCGCCGCCGCACATCACCGACAGCACGCCGTTCTCCGCGCCCGCCTGGCCGCCGGAAATCGGCGCGTCGACAAAGAACACGCCTTTTTCTGCTGCCGCTCCATGCAATTCCCGGGTCACGGTTTCCGATACCGTGGTGTGATCAGCAAACACCGTGCCTTCCCCCATCCCGGCGAAGGCGCCATCCGCCCCCAGGCAGACCGAGCGCAGGTCATCGTCATTTCCAACGCAAGCGAGCACAAATTCCGCTCCCGCTGCAGCCGCCCGCGGTGTGGCGCCGAACCGGCCGCCGTGCTCGGCGACCCAGGCCTTGGCCTTGGCCTCGGTGCGGTTGTAGACGGTGACTTCATGGCCTGCGGCCTGCAGGTGCCCGGCCATCGGATAACCCATGACACCCAACCCCAGAAACGCGATTTTTGCCATCTGCTTTTCCCTTGATCTGTCTTCGCTTATGTTGGCGCCAACCCTAACACCGCCGCCGCGGGGCGCAATCTGCCTGGCGGCTGGAAATGACAAAACCCAAGGGAAAACAACCGCTGATGGGACATCTTTTCCGCTGGCTTGTGCGCATTGCTGCCGGCCTGATTCTGCTGAGCGTTCTGGCCGCTGCGCTGGTCTATTACCTCGCTTCGCAATCGTTGCCCGAATACGACAAGGAACTGGCCCTGCCCGGCCTTTCCTCGCCTGTCGAGATTGTCCGCGACAACGCCAATGTACCGCATATATTCGGCAGTTTCGGCGCCAGCGACGAGGATGTCTATTTCGGCCTCGGCTATGCCCACGCCCAGGACCGCCTGTGGCAGATGGCAGTGATGCGGCGCACGGCCAAAGGCCGCCTGTCGGAAATCTTCGGCACCCGCACAGTTGAGACCGACACATATCTGCGCCGGCTGGATATCTATCGTCTGGCGCAGGAATCTGTTGCCGTGCAGTCGCCCGAAACGATGGCCGCGCTCAAGTCCTATGCCGCCGGCGTCAACGCCCGCCTGCAGGAAATCAATGAAGACGCGCTTGGCCGCGGTGCGCCCGAGATGTTCCTGTTCAACATGCCGGTTGCGCCCTGGCAGCCCGCCGACAGCATCGCAATCATGAAGCTGATGGCGCTGCAGCTGTCCGGCCACATGAAGGAAGAGATCCTGCGTGCCCGCACTTCACTGGCACTGGATGATGCGGCCAGGATCAAGGACATCCTGCCGGATGCGCCGGGCAAAGGCCTGACTGCCCTGCCTGAATATGCAGCATTGGTTCCCGGCGTCCGGCAGTTCGCCACTGCCATGCCCGCAGAGGAAGACAGCCTGCTGTTCCCGGTTGCTCCGCGCGGGCTGGCCGGTGCCTCCAACGCCTGGGCCGCCGCCCCCAGCCGTTCGGCGGCGGGCGGCACGCTTTTGGCCAATGATCCGCATCTGGGCCTCAGCGCACCCGGCGTCTGGTATCTGGCACGGCTTGAACTGGGCACCGGCGGGGTGATCGGCGGCACCATCCCCGGCATCCCTGCGATAATCACGGGGCGCTCTGACGTCCTGGGATGGGGCGTGACCTCCTCTTATCTTGACGACCAAGACTTGTTTATCGAACGGCTCAACCCGGAAAATCCTCAGGAGTATCTGAGCGTTGAAGGGTATAAGAAATTCATCTCCCGCCCGTCGATCATCAAGATCAAGGACCGGGCACCGGTTACTCTGACACTGCGCTGGACGGACAATGGCCCTGTCCTGCCCGGCTCAATGTTCAAGCTGGCTGAAATCACCCCGCCCGGCCACGTGGTATCTCTCAGCTGGACCGTTCTCAGCCCCAAGGACACTTCTATGACTGCCGCCATCAACCTGATGCGCAGCGCTTCGGTCCAGGACGCGATCACGGCCGGCGAGGGCTTCATCGCCCCATCGCAGAACCTGACGCTTGCGGACAGGGAAACCATTGCGCTTAAGACAGTCGGCGCCTTCCCCTTCCGTGACGTTGCCCACCAAAGCAAGGGCCGCATGCCCAGCCAAGGCTGGCACCCGGAAAACCGATGGCAAGGCCGCGCGCCTTACGCCGGGAACCCGGAATTTCTCGCCCCGGCAGGCGGCATCCTCGGCAATACCAACAACAAGATCCTGGACCGCCCCTTCCCGGACCACGTCTCCTTTGATTGGGGCGACACCCAGCGCATTCACCGCTGGCAAAAGCTGATGCAAAACCGCGAGGTGCATACCCGCGACAGCTTTATCGAGGCGCAATTGGACACGGTTTCCTACACCGCCCGCACCTTGCTGCCGCTGATTGGCGCCGACCTGTGGTTCACCGGCGAGGCCGCGCCTGCAGGCACCCGCGAACGCCAGCGCCAGATTGCCCTGACCCTGCTGTCGGAATGGAACGGCGAAATGAACGAGCATCTGCCGGAACCGCTGATCTATGCGGCCTGGCTGCGGGCGCTGCAGGTCCGGCTGATCACTGATGAACTGGGTCCGGTGGCAAAGACCTTCCGCCATGTTGAGCCGTTGTTCATCGAACGGGTCTACCGCGATGTGGAGGGCGCCGCCGTCTGGTGCGACGTGCGCCAGAGCGCGCCGCAGGAAAACTGCACCGATATGGCCCGGCTGGCACTGGATGACGCTCTGATCTGGATCGAAGAACGCTATGGCACCGCGCTGGAGTCGCTGCGATGGGGCGATGCGCATCAGGCCACGCAGGACCACCCGGTGCTGGGCGAAGTACCGCTGCTGCGCTATTTCGTGAACATCCGCCAATCCACCAGCGGCAGCGGCAACACTCTGCAGCGCGGCAAAAGCTCGGGCAAGGAACCGGACCCTTTCCAAAACACCCACGCGGCCGGCTACCGCGGGGTCTATGACTTCGCCGACCCCGACAGTTCAGTCTTTGTCGTATCAACCGGCCAATCCGGGCATCCGCTGTCGCGCTACTATGACGACATGGCCCAGCTCTGGCGGCGCGGTGAATATATTCCCATGTCACTGGACGAGGATCTGGCCCGCGCCGCAGCCGTCGGCGTCACCCGGATCACCCCGAGGCAATAAAAAACGGGCGCTGCGGCGCCCGTTTCATTTCAGCACAACGGGAGGTCTTCACAGCCTCTCGAATTTCGCCTTCTGCCGGTCGGTCCACAGAACTGTGATGTCGAAACCGGCTTCAGTCTGTTCTTCGCTCTGAACCAGATCTTCCTTGAACAGCCAGGCGCGCTGCTTTCCTTGGGCAAAGCTGAGGTTCAACTGCTCCTCATGCCGCACGCCCTGCAACTGCTCAGCAACGTCAGCCAGCAACCCATCCAGCCCCTCGCCCGTCAGGGCCGAGATCGCATGGATGCCGTCTTCACGTTCCGCACGCTGGCGGCGGGCTTCGGCGTCGTCCTCAGGCAGCTGGTCCAGCTTGTTCCAGACCTCGATCCGGGCGCGGTTTTCATCCACCCCCAGCGAGGTCAGGATCGCCTCCACGTCCTTGGCCTGCTGCTCGCTTTCATCATGACTGATGTCGCGCACATGCAGGATCACATCGGCCGCCAGAACCTCCTCCAGCGTGGCCCGGAAAGCCGCGACCAGCTCGGTCGGCAGGTCCGAAATAAAGCCTACGGTGTCGGACAGGATCACCTCCGGTCCATCAGGGATCTGGACCCGGCGCATGGTCGGGTCCAGGGTGGCAAAGAGCATGTCCTTGGCCATCACCTCGGCCCCCGTGAGCCGGTTGAACAGCGTCGACTTGCCTGCGTTGGTGTAACCCACCAGCGCCACAATCGGATACGGCACCTTGGCGCGCGAGGCGCGGTGCAGGGTCCGGGTCTTCACCACTTTGTCCAGCTGCCGGCGCAAGCGCACCAGCTGATCGTCGATAGCACGGCGGTCGGCTTCGATCTGGGTTTCGCCGGGTCCGCCGACAAAGCCCAATCCGCCGCGCTGGCGCTCCAGGTGGGTCCAGGCCCGCACCAGCCGGGTCCGCTGATAGCTGAGCGCCGCCATTTCGACCTGCAGCACGCCTTCACGGGTGGCCGCGCGATCCGAGAAGATCTCGAGGATCAGCCCGGTCCGGTCGAGGATCTTGACCTTCCAGGCTTTCTCCAAGTTGCGCTGCTGCACCGGGGAAACCGATCCGTCGATCAGGACCAGTTCCACCTCATTCGCTTTCAGAATGCCCGCCAGCTCTTCGATCTTGCCAGAGCCGAACAGCATCCCCGCATGCGCCTTGGGCAGGCGCACCACGTTGGAGCCGGTCACATCGAGATCGGGCAAGGCCGCTGCCAGCGCAACGGCTTCCTCAAGCGCGGGACCTGCGTCGCGGCGCCTGCTGTCGGATTTGATTTCCGGATGCAGCACCCAAGCGCGGGTCTGCTTCCTTTCATGCTCCATCAATTGGAGTCTTCACCCTCATAGAGACTGATCGGCTGGGCCGGCATGATGGTCGAAATCGCGTGTTTGTAGACCAGCTGCGACTGTCCGTCGCGGCGCAGCAGCACGCAGAAGTTGTCGAACCAGGTGATCACACCCTGCAGTTTGACCCCGTTGATCAGAAAGATTGTAACCGGAACCTTGGTTTTGCGAACGTGATTCAGGAAGGCATCCTGAAGATTCTGTCTGTCCGAAGCCATTTTTTATTATCTCGCCTTTGTTCTTGCCGCGCGCTGCGGACCAGCACGCACATTAAATTCAGTATGGACGGAGAAAATGCAAGTTTCCACCCGAAAAACACTTTTCACCCTCAAGGGTTGTCAGCTGCGCCAGAGGTTGGGCGACAACAGCGCAATGAACGCCAGGGTCTCCAGCCGCCCCAGCACCATCGCAGTGCATAGGATCATCTTTGCCGGATCTGTCAGCAGGTTCAGCACGATTGGCGTGCTGCTTGCCGTATCAGCCAGCGGGCCGGTTGTTGAAAGGGCGGCAACCGCCAGCACCAGCGATTGTTCAAAATCCGTGCCGACTGCGGCCAGCGCAGTGCTGACCACAGCCAGCGACAGGGCAAACAGCATGAAGAACACCCAAGCCACAAACGCACCGTTTTTCTGCAGCCGCTTGGTGCGGTTGCCCTCGCCGCTGACTGAGCTGGGATACACCAGCCGCTCCATTTCGCGCAGCCCGTTCAGATACAGCGCGTAGACCCGCAGCAGCTTGACCCCGCCCGCAGTGGTGGCGACGCCGCCGCCGAACACCGCCAGCCCCAGCAGGATCATACCTGGCGTCTCCAGCCCGGACCAGGCCTGGGCGGCTTCCCAATGAGCACTTTCAAATCCGGTGGTCGACAGGAAAGACAGCACCGTAAACACAGTGCCCCAAAGCGCCTGCAAGGCTTGCTGAAAATCTTCGCCCGCATCAACTTCATAGGCGGCCAGCCAGTGGCGCAAGAACAGCAACAGAGGCACCCCGAAAACGATCAGCAGCCCGGTTCGGAATTCCGGATCCTTGTCCAACCGCCCCTGCCCTGCGGTCACCGTGTCACTGGAAAAGGTCAGCCGCGACAAGGCAAAGAACATGAACAGGAACATGACCATCTCGCCCGCCAGGCCGCTGGCGGCATTCTCCACCCCGCCGGTCGCCGATATGCCCGAGGTCGCCATCACCGACATCGCATGGCTGAGACCGGCCAAGGCCTGCTCGCCTGTAATCATCAGCAACAGCCATAGCACAAGGGTCAGCCCGGCATAAACCGGCGCCAAGGTACGCGTCACCAGCACCAGCTGGCGGCGGGGGTCTGCCCTTTCCATGTGCAAAGGTGCCGCCGTGCCGCCGCCAGGCTCACCTTTGGCCGTGACTTCAAACCCGCCCAAAGACATCGGCGCCAGCACCGCCGACGCCGCCACCCACATCAAGAGTCCGCCAAGCCAGCCGACAATCGCCCGCCACAGATGCACGCTGGGCGGCAGCCGGCCCGGATCGCCCCAGACATCGGCGCCGGTGGTGGTGATGGCGCTGACCATGTCGAAATATGCGTTCAAAAAACGGGTGCTGACCAGCGCATCCTGAACCGGCACCGCCAGGAACATCGGCAGCACGGCGAAGGTCGCCAGCAGCGACAAGAGCTGCCCCGGCATCCCGTAGCGCGGCACCCGGTTGCCCATCGACAGGCCGATCAGCACCACCAGAATGAGCCCGGCAACACCGGCATAGAAGAAACTGCGCGAGGTGTGATGATCGTCCAGCACCAGCGCATGAACGGCCGGCAGCCACATCGCCAGCGAGGCAATGCCCCAGATCAGCAGGAACAGCGGCAGGCGCAGCACGCCAATGGGAGCTTTGACCGGGCGGCGCATCCTAGAAATAGTCGATCGAAACCTGCAGCAGGCGCTCGACCTCGGGCACGTCCGCCGCCACCGCAAAGAGCGCGATCACATCACCCTCCTCGATCCGCATCTGACCGGAGGGGCGCAGCATCTCGCCGTTCTTCAGAACGCCGCCGACCAGCACGCCTTCGGGGAAATCCGTCTCGCGGATCATCTGCCCGGCAATCGGCGAGGTTGACAGAACTTCGGCCTCAATCATCTCGGCCTCGGCATCGCCCAAGGAATAAACCTGCCGCACCCGGCCATAGCGGATGTGGCGCAGGATCGAGCTGACGGTGGTGGAGCGCGGGTTGATATAGGCGTCGATGCCCAGATGCGGCAGCAGCGGCACCAGCGTCGGATCGTTGATCAGTGCAATCGCCAGCGGGCAGCCCTCGGCCTTGGCGCGCACCGCGGCCAGCATGTTTGTCTTGTCGTCATCCGTCACCGCCAGCATCGCGTCTGCCTTGTCGATGCCCGCTTCGATCATCAGCGCCCGGTCCAGCCCGTCGCCGTTCAGCACGATGGTGCGTTCCAGTGTTTCGGCCGCCCGTTCCGCGCAGGCGCGGTCGCGTTCGATCATCTTGGCCCGGATCCGTGTGGTGCTGGCCTCCAAGGCCTTGGCCACTTCCAGGCCGACGTTGCCGCCGCCGACCACAACCACACGGTCCTGGCGCTTTTCGTGCTTGCCGAACACTTCGATGGTGCGGGGCACGTCATCGGCATGGCTGAACACATAGCAGCTATCGCCCACAAACAGCTGGTCGCCGGGTTCCGGCGCAATCAGCGTTCCGTCGCGCCGCACCCCGACCACAATCGCGCGCAGCGTCGAAAACAATTCGGTCAGCTGCCGCAGCGGCGTATTCACCACCGGGCAATCTGCGTCGATCCGGATACCAAGAAGCTGCGCCTTGCCGCCCATGAAAGTCTCGGTGTCAAACGCCGCCGGCGCTGACAGCCGCTGCATCGCTGCTGCCGCCACCTCCCGCTCGGGGCTGATCACCACGTCGATCGGCAGATGCTCGCGCTGATAGAGATCGGAGTATATCGCCGTCAGATAACTTTTGGCCCGCAGGCGCGCGATCTTGCGCTGGATCTTGAAGACTGAGTGCGCCACCTGGCAGGTCACCATGTTGACCTCGTCCGAATGGGTGGCCGCGATGATCATGTCGGCATCCCGCGCCCCGGCCCGGTCCAGCACATCCGGATAAGACGCAAAACCGTGGATCCCCTGCACGTCCAGCGTATCAGTCGCCCGCCGCACCAGTTCCGGGTTGTTGTCGACCACCGTCACATCATTGTGCTCGCCGGACAGGTGCCGGGCGATCTGCCAGCCGACCTGGCCCGCACCGCAGATAATGACCTTCATTTGCGTGTCCCTTGGCGGAATTTCGGGCGGAGTTTCGTCCGATGTGAATGACAGAAGCCGCTTTCACGGTCAATTTAATTGTAACTTGCTCTGATTGCAGCCATTCTTCGCGTATGCGCAAGGATCGAACGATCATGGCGGCCTTGGTCCTGCTGCTTGGCACGGCGGCCTGCGGCCCGGTGCCTGTTTACTACCGGCAGGGGGCAGAAGTCTCCCGCCTGCAAAGCGATGAGCTTAGCTGTGCAACACAATCGCTGCGGGACGCCCCTGTCGCCAACGAAATTCGCCAGCGCCCGCCAGTTTTTCACCCCGGCCGCAAGGTCTGTTCCGGCGGCAGCTGTTATTACCGGCCCGGCTATTGGGTGGACGGCGGCATCTATACGGTGGATGTGAACAAGCCTTTGCGCCTGCGGCTGGAGAAATCCTGCATGGCGGCCAAGGGCTACCAGCAAATCGCACTGAAACGCTGCACCCGGCGCAACCCGGTTGCGGTGCCCGGGCCGCAGCTGGCCCCGCTGAGCGAAGCCTCCTGCGCGCAGCGCAACAAGGATGGCAGCGTCAGCATCCGCACCGGCGGCTAGTGTCACTCCCTTGCCGAAGGTGAGCGGCAGGCTAACTTTGAATTGCGCCACCGGATCAAGTAAGCTGCCGGCGGAGTGTTTGTTGATCAGTATTTTAAGGAGAAAGGTACCCGATGCGGATACATTTCCTGTTTGCCGCGCTGCCTCTTGCAGCTGTGACAGCCGCCTGCGAACCAGTGGCCCCGATTGCCCCTCCGCCAACGGCAGCCCCGGCGCCTGCGCCTGCAACTTACAGCGCGCCCGCAACGCGGCCGGCCCCTGCAGCAGCCACCAGGGCCCCGGTGATTCCGGCGGAAGAAGCGCCTGAACCCGCCTATCAGGGCGGCGGTGGCGGAGGGGCCGGCGGCGGCGGCGGCGGTGGTTCCGGCGGCGGTGGCGGTGGCGGAGGCTGGGGTTAACCCCGGGCGCTGCCATGATCCCCCATCATTCCACAGCCCCTTCCCTTGCAGCAGCCCTTTTATCCGGCACAGCACTGCTGGCGGCGCCGGCTGCCCAAGCTGCATATGAAACCAGCGGACGGGGCAATGCCCCGGAAACTGCCATCGTGATCGGCATTCAGGACTACGACCACGTCACTGACCTGACCAACACCCGCCAGGATGCCAAGGCCATGGCGGAGATGCTCAGTTCCTTCGGCTATACGGTCTACGAGGGCTATGATCTGGACAAGCGCGGGTTTGAGGCTCTGCTGCGCCAGGCCGCCCTCAATATCCGCGACGGCAGCCAGGTGTTCTTCTACTACGCCGGCCATGGAATCCAGCTGGGGCGGCGCAACTATCTGCTGACCAGCGACGCCGAGCTGTCCGGCATTCACGATCTGCCTTTCCAGTCAGTCACCCTTGACCGCGTTTCTGCCATTCTCGGCGGCAAGGCAGGCAGCCAGATCCTGATGCTGGATTCCTGCCGCGACAACCCCGTGCCAGATGCCAAGCTCAATGCTGAGGTCGGCGCCCAGCTTTATGAAGCGCGCGAGGGATTTGACGTGTTCCGCCCGCCGCTCAACACGCTGGTGGCATTTTCCACCTCCCCCGGCGCCACGGCACTGGATGGCGAGCCGGGCGGCAACAGCCCTTATACTGCCTCGGTCGTACGGCATTTTCCGAACCGGCCTGAGGAGGACGCGATGACGGTCCTTTCGGCAATACGCGGCGACGTCTATGCAGCCACCGGCAATACTCAGGTGCCCTGGGAAAGCTCGACGCTGATGCAAAAAGTCTACCTGCGCCCGGCAGAGCGGTCATTGAACATTGCCACGGCAGACACCGGAACCGCAGTGGCCGGCCTTGACCAGCTGCCTGCCGAACTGTCGGTGAAAGTCCCATTGGGCCGCGCGCTGGAGCTGGCGCCGGAAATCAGCCCCTATGTCACCGCCGGCACAACGGTTTCGATTGTTGAGACACCTTCGGCCGGGGTGACATCGCTGCAAACCGGGGACAGCAGCGGTCTCAGCCTCAGCTATGCACCGAAACTGGCCGAGCTTCCTGCCCGCAAGGACGGCGGCCAGGTCCGCAAGGACCGGATGGTGCTGCGCTTGGCACAGGCCGGAGCAGTGCGCGACGTGACCGTGAACCTGGAAATGATCGCCCGGCAATGCGACCTGGAAGCCGGTGATCTGCTGGATCTTCAGGGGGTTGGCCTTTACCGTTACCCCAATGAAATCAACCTCAAGGCAGCCGAGGCAGCCTGCCGCGACGCTGTCGCGGCCGCACCGGAAATTGGTCGGCTGCACTATCAGCTTGGCCGCGCGCTGCAGGGTCAGGGCCGCCTGATAGACGCCTATGAAGCCTTTGAAAAGGCAGCGGAACTGGACCACGTCCGCGCCTATAACGCAGTCGCTTATCTGCATGTCACCCCGAATGTCGATCGCGAAACCGTGCCCATCCCCTACAACCCGGACAAGGCTTTTGCCCTATGGGACAAGGGGATCGAAGCAGGTGATCCCTTCTCGATGCACGCCCGCGGCAAGCGGCTTTTGCGCAAAAGCAGCACGCCAGAGGAAAAGCGGCGCGGTTTTGACCTGCTGAGCCGCGCGGTGGAGCTGGGCCATACCTATTCGATGAACGAACTTGGGGTTTTCTTTCTGTGGAGCGGAGATGAGCTGGCGCAGCCGGAACGTGGCTTCTCCTACCTGCAAGCCTCTGCCGGGCGCGGCGATATCTATGGCACTGCCAACCTTGGCTATGTCTACCGCGATGGCGGCGCGGGCCAGACGGTGGACAAGGAAAAAGCCCGCGCGCTGTTTGCCGAGGCCGCACAGCTGGGCCACCCCCACGCCCCGGCTGAGATCGGCCGGATGATCATGGGCGGCGACCTGCCCGGCAGCGACGCGGCTGAAGCGCTGGAATGGTATGACATGGGTCTGTCGCGCGGCGATGCCTGGGCCGGCTCGAATGGCGCCTGGGTGGCTCTCAACAGGCTGCCGGACCGGATCCCCGCCCATGCTGCTGCTGCGCGGGCAGGCAAAGCGATGGCTTTGAATGATCCCGATGCACGCGCCGCAGCGCGCGAACTGTTGTCCGGCATGACCGAAACAGACGTAGCCGCAGGCACCCAGTACATCCTGCGCCAGTTGGGGGCCGGGATTGCCCTCGACGGCCAGTTCGGCCCGGCCTCCCGCAAGCAACTGGCCGATTGGGCGCGCAAAGCAGGCCTGCCCGCAACCGTTCCCGGCGATGCCATCAGCCAGCTGCAACTGGCTGCGCAGGTCCATTTTGCGCTGAACCCGATCCGCCAGGACCTGTTCTGACCTCCTGATGCGACACCGCCTGCGCCCGGTTAGGCCGGGCGCAGCAAAGCGGATCAGGCCTGTTCTTCCTCGGCCTCCACGTGCGCCACCCGGGCGCCCGCCTTGTTGGAGGTCACAACCCCCAGCGACTTCAGCTTGCGGTGCAGCGCCGAGCGCTCCATGCCGACAAACGACGCCGTGCGGCTGATGTTGCCGCCAAAGCGGTTGATCTGGGTCAGCAGGTATTCGCGTTCAAACGCTTCGCGCGCCTCGCGCAGCGGCAAAGTCGCCAGCGCTCCGGACAGAACCACCCGGCCCTCTTCCTGCGGCTTATCCTCTTCGCGCGGCAAATCCTTGGCCTCGATCGGGCCGCTGCCATCACCGAGGATCAGCACCCGCTCCACCAGATTCTTGAGCTGGCGCACATTGCCCGGCCACAGCATGGTTTGCATCAGCGCCACCGCCTCTTCGGTCAGCACCCGCAGCGGCAGGCCCTGGGCTTCGTTGAACTGTGCAATGAAATGGCCGGCCAGCAGCGGAATATCCTCGCGCCGGTCCGCCAGCGACGGCACCGCAACCGGCACCACATTCAATCGGTGATACAGCTCTTGCCGGAAGCCGCCTGCTTCGATTTCTGCATCCAGGTCCTTGTTGGTGGCGGAAACCACCCGCAGATCGACACGGATTTTGTCCGAACCGCCAACCCGCTGGAACTGCTGATCCACCAGCACACGCAGGATCTTAGATTGGGTGCCCAGCGGCATATCGGCAACTTCGTCAAAAAACACCACGCCGCCATGCGCCTGCTCCAGCAAGCCGGGTTCCACCCCGCGCTCCGAGGATTCGCGGCCGAACAGAACCTCTTCCATCCGGTCGGGTTCGATACTGGCACAGTTGACAGTGATGAATGGCGCGGACGCCCGGTTGGAATTGGCATGGATGTAACGCGCAGCAATCTCTTTGCCGCTGCCGGCAGGACCCGTCAGCATCACCCGGCCGTTCGACTTGGTCACCTTGTCCAACTGGCTGATCAGCGTCCGGAACGACGCAGAGGTGCCGATCATTTCCGCCGGACCTGTATCCCTGCGCTTGAGATCCGAATTCTCCCGGCGCAGGCGCGAGGTTTCCATGGCGCGGCGGATCACCACCATCAGCTGGTCGATATTGAAGGGCTTCTCGATGAAGTCATAGGCCCCCTGCTTGATCGCTGCGACAGCAATTTCGATGTTGCCGTGACCTGAAATGATCACCACCGGAACTTCCGGATTGTCGCGCTTAACCGTCTTCAGGATATCGATGCCGTCCATCTGGCTATCCTTCAGCCAGATATCCAGGATCATCAGCGCCGGTTCGGCGTCCTCAAGACGAGCCATGCATTCGTCGGAATTGGCAGCCTTGCGGGTGGCGTAGCCTTCATCCTCCAGAATGTCCGAGACCAGTTCCCGGATGTCGCGCTCGTCATCTACAATCAGAATGTCACTCATGTCAGACCTGCTTTCACTGTGCTCTTGTTTGGCGCCGCTGCCCGGTTTGCGGCGGGCAGACGGATTACCGCCATCGCGCCGTAATGCGCGTGTCCCTCGAATACCGGGGCATCTTCCAGCGTCAGCGTGCCCCCGTGCTCTTCGATTATTTTCTTAACGATCGGCAGCCCCAGCCCGGTGCCCGCATCCCGCGTGGTCACGTAAGGCTCAAACAGCCGTGCCCGGTCTTCGGGCAAGCCGATACCGTTGTCGGCAATACGGACTTCATAGAAATTGCCTGCCTTGACTGCCGCCACCCGGATTTCCGGCACCAGCCCCTGCGGGTTTTTCTTTATCTGCAGGCTTTCAATGGCTTCACCTGCGTTTTTGATCAGATTGGTCAAGGCCTGGCCAATCATTGTGGCATCCAGATCCGAGGGCATGGCTGTCTCGGACAGCTCCGCCTTGATCCGGACACCGGGCTGGCCCTGCTGCTGCAGGATAACCGCATCCCGCAGCAGTTTGACCAGATCCTCTTCGCGCCGCTCCGGTTCCGGCATGCGGGCGAATTTCGAGAATTCATCGACGATCCTGCGCAGATCATTGGTCTGGCGCACGATCACATCGGTCATGGATTGCAGCTGGTCGCTGTTCTCCTCGCCCAGTTTGGGCGCGAATTTGCGTTTGATGCGTTCCGCGCTCAGCTGGATCGGGGTCAGCGGGTTCTTGATCTCATGGGCAATCCGGCGCGCCACATCGCCCCAGGCCGCCATCCGCTGGGCGCTGACAAGGTCGGTCACATCATCAAATGCCACCACATAACCTTCCAGCCGGCCCTGCTCCGACCGGCGCGGCGACATCCGGACCAGCAGGTTTTCCAGCCGGCCCTGACGTGTAACTTTGATTTCCTCTTGCACCACTTCGGCGCTGGTTTCGATCAATTCCACAAACAGCGGCCCGAACTCCGGCACCGCCACGGACAGCGCCAGCGATTGCTGATCCTCCTGCCAGTCCAGAAGCCGTTCAGCCGAGCGGTTCACAAATGTGACACGCCCGTCGGCATCCAGCCCGACAACCCCGGACGTCACGGATGACAGCACCGAGTCAAACAGCCGGCGGCGGCGTTCAATCTGGCGGGTATTGTCCAGAAGGCGCCCGTGTTGCGCCTTAAGTTCGCGCGTCATCTGATTGAAATACTGACCCAGCTGAGAGATTTCATCACCGCCGTCGTCAATCGGCACCTGCACATCCAGATTGCCGGAACCAACCCGCTGCGCCGCCACTGTCAACCGTCCGACCGGACGTGACAGCCGTTCAGCAAACCACATGCCCAGCCACATCGCCGCCAGGATCAGGATCACAGCAAAACCGATATAGAGCAGCGCAAATTCAAACAGCACCCTGCCGCGCTCGCTTTCCAGCTGCTGATACAGATGGGCTGTTTCCTGGGTGTCATCCAGAAGGTTCAGAAGCTCGCCGTCCACATCGCGGCTGATATACAGGAACCGGTCGACAAACGCCTCCAGCCGCACCAGGGCGCGGAATTCACTGTTGTTCCAATCCTCAATCAGCAGGAAACCATCTGCACGGGCGGCACCGATCTGGCGGTCGTCCGGCTTTTCAAAATCGAACTCATATGACCGCTCGCCCCGCGCCCGGATCAGGCCAGCACTGTCAACGATATAGGCCTCGCGCAGCCCGCGCTGGATTTGCAGCTGGCCTTGTGACAGCACCAGGCGAAGCTCTGCATCATTGATGAAAAAACTGCGGGCACGGCTGTTGTCCAGGTAACGCGCCAGCGCCCGGGCATCTTCGCTCAGGTCATTTTTCTGCTGCGTCTGATAGGCGTCCGCCGCGGCCAAAGAACTGCCGATCACTTGCCGTACCCGCTGGGAAAACCAGCCCTCAAGCCCGACATTCACTGTCAGCACTGCAAACACAGCGACGATGACGGTGGGGATCAGCGCCAGAAATCCAAAGGCGCCGATCAACCGCAAATGCAAACGGGATCCTGCCGATTTCGAGCGCCGCGCCGCAAACAGCCGAACAATCTGGGCCATAACCAGCGCTGCGATGGTGAGGATATAAACCAGATCGGCCAGCAGAATCAGCCGCAACGGCCGGGACGAGGCGCCTTGCCCGAGCGGGCCAATAATAAGGAAAGTCGCAAGCGCCAGCACCGGCCCCAGCAGAACCAGGCCAATGGTGCCGATATTGCGCGCCCGGCGGGTTCTCCGCCAGCGGTCCAAGGCCGCAAAAGGCCCGTATGCCGCCCTCAGATGTGACTTATGCGCCACTGACTGCCCTCATCCTGATGTGCGACTCTTTGCGAGTCACCGCCATATCTCGTGGCCCTGCCTAGGAAATTCACAACAAGGCCACATTCCTGTGGCGATATTACATCAGTTTGCGGCGGCGTGTCACCTCAATATCCAGATCGGTGATCTTCTTTCGCAAAGTATTCCGGTTGATCCCCAGCAATTCGGCGCATTTCGCCTGATTGCCACCGGTCGCCGCCAACGCGATTTCGATCAGCGGCGTCTCTACTTCGCGCAGCAGCCGCATATAGAGGCCTGGTGGCGGCAGCAAATCGCCATGCAGATCGAAATACCGCTGCAGATGGCGGGCCACCGACTCAGAGAGCTTCTCATTGGCAAGGCCAGCCGCCGCAGGCTCTGGCCCGCTCTGCGGCCCCAGTACCACTGCTGCATCGGCCTGGCTGATTTCCTCGCCGCGGGCCGTCAACGCCAGCCGCCGGACGGTGTTTTCCAGCTGGCGGACGTTGCCGGGCCAGCCGAAATGGCGCAGCGCTTCGCGCGCGCCCTCGCTCAGTTCGCGGTGCAGCGCGCCTTCGTTCTCGGCCCTGATCAGAAAATGCTCCGCCAGCAGCGGAATATCCTCCACCCGCTCGCGCAGGGCCGGCACATGCAGCGCGGTGCCGCAGATCCGGTAGTAGAGATCCTGGCGCAGTTCGCCGGCCTCCATGGCCGCGGTCAGGTCTTTCTGACTGGACGCAATGAAGCGCGGGGCATGGTCGCCCGGTGTGTCCATCATCCGCACCAGCCGAGCCTGCGCTTCTTCCGGAAGGTCCCCCAATTCGTCAATCACCAGCGAGCCGCCTTTGGCCTGGGCCAGCAGCCGCGCCGGGCCTTCCAGCTCGATCAGTGCGGCGGCATCCGCGTGGATAAAGGGCAAAGTCCGCCGGTCTGAAAAGTCGTGAATAGCTTGCGCAATCAGAGACTTGCCAGTGCCGCTCTCGCCAGTGATCAACAGCGGAAGCTCAGTGTTCATTACGCGCGCAATCAGCCGGTACAATGCTTGCATGACCTCGCTGCGTCCAATCAACGGCAGCTCTTCCGGATGGTCTTGCACCTCGGTCTTCGAGGCAACAGGCACCACCCGTTTGGCCGCCAGTGCCTTGGCGGTGCGCTTCATCAGCTCCGGCAGATCAAAGGGCTTGGGCAGGTAATCATATGCCTCGGCTTCCTCTGCCTTGATGGCAGTCATGATGGTGTTCTGCGCCGAAATCACAATCACCGGCAGCCCGGGCCGGTCGGCCTGGATCTTGGGCAGCATCTCCAGCCCGTTTCCATCCGGCATCATCACGTCTGAAATGACGGCATCGCCCTTACCCTCCGCCACCCAGCGCATCAGCGTGGTCAGCGAGGAGGTCGCATGCACCTTGCAGCCCGCGCGTGTCAGTGCCTGGGTCAAAACGGTGCGGATTGTGCGGTCGTCATCTGCGACCAGAACGGTGCCGTCCATGGATCAGCTCTCCTGCGGTTTTGCGTCACGCGGCACGCGCGACAGCGACAGCCGGAACACCGTGCGCCCGGGAACCGAGCTTACGGATATCCAGCCATTGTGTTCCGAGATAATCTTGCTCACCAACGCAAGACCCAGCCCGGTGCCATTTTCCCGGCCCGATACAAACGGGTCGAAAATGTCATCTTTGATTTTGTCCGGCAGCCCCGGACCATCGTCGGTGATCTCGATCTGCAGGGGCAGCAGCTTGCCGGTTCCATCACTGCGGCGCAGCCG
Organism: Leisingera sp. F5; assembly: GCF_001593695.1. Lineage (NCBI taxonomy): Bacteria > Pseudomonadati > Pseudomonadota > Alphaproteobacteria > Rhodobacterales > Roseobacteraceae > Leisingera > Leisingera sp. F5. The sequence continues at coordinate 16,958 of NZ_LUKH01000039.1, forward strand.
GAAGGAGTGTTCGTAGAAAGTGCGGATACGAATAGTTCCGCCTTTTGGGTCAGCCGCTTCCGAGGCATTCTTGAGAAGGTTCAGCACCACCTGCAGCAGCTGATCTGCGTCGCCCCAGGCCATCGGCAGCGAGGGATCATAGTTTTCAGTAATGATCATGCGGGCACCGAATCCCAGCAGCGCCGACCGCCGGGCCCGGTCCAGCACATCATGCAGGTTCACCGGCTTGAACGCCGGCTCGGTCAGATTGCCGAACTGCTCCACCTGATCCAGAAGTTTCACGATCCGGCGGCTTTCGCTGACGATCAGTTCAGTCAGTTCCAAGTCTTCAGAACTCAGGTTCATACTCAAAAGCTGTGCGGCGCCCGTGATCCCTGCCAGCGGGTTCTTGATCTCGTGCGCCAGCATTTCCGCCATCCCAATGGCCGAGGCAGCGGCGGATTTGGCGGAATGGGTCTGTGTCATCCGCCCGGCCAGTTCCCGCGGGGTGACCATCAGCAGCATCACCCCGTCCTGCCCTTGCAAGGGCGCGATCTGCACCCCGCATTGCAGCGGCGCCCGGTTTCCCGAGCCGACATCGATGTCGTTCACGAACAACGGCGTGCCCTGAACACGGGCGCGGGCAAAGGCTTCTTCAATCGGCGCGTCAATGGCAAGCGTGTCCCAGACGGGTTGCCCTACCAGGGCCTTACGCGAGGTGTTCAGAAATCCCTCACCCGCCGCATTCACATCAGCAATCCTGTCCCAAGCGTCGATCAGGAACGCGGGCACTGGCAGCGAGGCCCAGAGGGCGGCACTGTCCATCATGCAGCCGCCTCCGGCTGTTGCACACTCAGCGCCTCCGGAAGCAGGGCAAGGACTTCTGCCGGTTTTTTCTCTGTCAGCACCGCCCGGCGCATGGCTGATCCGGTTCCGGCCTCATCCATGTACCAGCCCAGATGCTTGCGGGCGACACGGACGCCCAGGTCTTGCCCGTAGAAGTCGATCATTGCCCGGTAATGATCTGAAACTAATTGAATAAACACATCCCCTTCCGGGATCTCCGGCGCCGGTGTGCCCCACAGATGATGCGCCACTTGGGCCAGCAGCCAGGGCTTGCCCTCGGCGCCGCGCCCGATCATTACGCCATCAGCGCCGGACAGCTCCAGCGCCCGGCGTGCGGATTCTGTGTCTATGATGTCGCCATTGGCCAGCAGTGGCACGCTGACTGCGTCTTTCACCGCCCGGATCGCATTCCAATCCGCTGACCCCTTATAAAACTGGCAGCGGGTGCGGCCATGAATCGTAATCATCTGCACCCCGGCCTCGCAGGCGCGTCGCGCCACATCCGGCGCGTTCAGGCAATTGTCGTCCCAGCCCAGCCGGGTTTTCAGTGTGACCGGCACATCGACAGCTTTCACCACCGCCTCGATTAAACTCAACGCGTGATCCGGTGTTTTCAACAAGGCTGAGCCGGAATAGCCATTGGTCACCTTTTTGGCTGGGCAGCCCATGTTGATGTCGATGATCCGTGCGCCCTGACCCGCAACATGCTTGGCTGCCTCGGAAATCCAGTATTCATCCCGCCCCGCAAGCTGCACTGCAGTGTTCTCCGCATCGGCGCTCAGCTCGGCACGTTCGCGCACGCCGGGCTTGGCCTGCACCATCTCCTGGCTCGCCACCATCTCGCTCACCATCAGCCCAACGCCAAAGGAGCGGACCAGGTCCCGGAACGGGCGATCGGTGATTCCCGCCATCGGCGCCAGCGCGATTGGCGGGGACATGGAGGTGGTTCCAAGCGTGAAGGACAACTGCCTAATCCTTGTGCAACTGAGAGGTTTTTACCCGAAGCACTTGCTATGCAGCAATGAAATGCGCCTCCGCAAGCGGTTCCCGAACTTCATTTGCCTATTTTTTAAGCACATTCCGCAGGGTGATTGCCACTTCCTTCGCCACCTCATAAACAATGCGCGACCTATCGGACGAGGACCGCATGACAACAGCCGCCCTGATCGTCGCCGCCGGCCGCGGCACCCGCGCAGGCGGCGGCACACCCAAGCAATGGCGCCCGCTGAAGGGCCGCCGGGTGATCGACTGGACACTGGCGGCCTTTGAAAAGGCCGGCGTGGACATCACCGCGCTTGTCCTCTCCGCTGATGATCAGGAAGCCTGGGAAGAATTCTCCGGCAAGCCCGGCCTGATCCTGGCCGAAGGCGGACCCGAGCGGGCGGCCTCCGTCATGAATGGTTTAAAGGCACTAGAGCCGCATTATGCGGACAAGGTACTCATCCATGATGCCGCCCGCCCCTGCGTCAGCCCCGCCCTGATCCACAACATTATCAACGCCTTGGACGAGACACCTGCCGCAGCTCCTGCACTTGCCGTTACGGATGCTTTGTGGACTGGAACAGACGGCACTGTCACGGGAACTCAGGACCGAAACGGACTGTTTGCGGCGCAAACCCCGCAAGGCTTCCGCTATGACGCCATCCTTGCCGCCCATAGGGCCCATCCTGGCGGCGCAGCGGATGACGTTGAGGTGGCGCGCGCCGCAGGGCTTGACGTTGCAATCATTCCGGGCGAGCCGGACAATATCAAAATCACCCGCCCCGAGGATTTTGCCCGGGCGGACCGCATTCTGGGAGCAGAGATGGATATCAGGCTTGGCAACGGCTACGACGTGCACCGCTTCGGCCCCGGCGACACCGTGACCCTCTGCGGGGTGGAGATCGCGCATGAAAAGACGCTGCAGGGCCACTCCGACGCCGATGTCGGCATGCACGCCGTCACTGACGCAATCTACGGCGCGCTCGCCCGCGGTGACATCGGCCAGCATTTCCCGCCCTCCGACCCGCAGTGGAAAGGGGCCGCCAGCGAGATCTTCCTGCGACACGCCGCCGATCTGGCGCGCGAATTGGGCTTCACCCTGTCCAATGTCGACTGCACCCTGGTCTGCGAATATCCTAAGGTCGGCCCCCACGCCGCCAGGATGCGCGCAGTGATGGCAGAGATCCTGGGCATCGACGCAGACCGCGTTTCGATCAAGGCCACCACCTCCGAACGCCTCGGCTTCACAGGACGCGGCGAAGGCATCGCGGCGATAGCGACCGCCGCGCTGGTGAGGCCATGAAGAGATCGCGTCTGGCCTTCCTGATCGGCACCGTGGGCGGCATCGGCTACCTGCGCCCGGCACCTGGCACCTGGGGTTCGCTTGCGGCCCTTCCCATGGCCTATGCGTTGCATCAGCTGGGCGGGTTTCTCCTGCTGGCGCTGGCGACCGTGATCTGCATGGTGGTGGGTGTCTGGGCAGCGGAAGCCATGACCCGCAACCGCGAGAACATGGACCCGTCGGAATTTGTCCTCGACGAGGTCGCAGGCCAATTCATTGCGCTCTGGGCTGTCTCCTACCCGGCATGGGCGCATGATCTCGAGATCACCGCGCTGTGGCCGGGCTGGATTGCCGCCTTTGTGCTGTTCCGCCTGTTCGACATCTTGAAACCCGGCCCCGTCGGCTGGGCCGACCGGCAGAAGGGCGCAACAGGCGTTATGATGGATGACATAATCGCAGGTATCCTGGCCGCAATTGGCGTCGCCGCGCTGGCTTTCTTGTCACACCGCGTTTTGGGAATGTAAGCATGGACACGGGTGAGCTGATCAAACGCGCGACTGCTGCAGGCATCACCATCGCCACGGCTGAGAGCTGCACCGGCGGTATGATTGCTGCCGCGCTGACCGACATTCCCGGCTCCTCCGCTGTGGTGGACCGGGGCTTTGTCACCTATTCCAACGCCGCCAAGATGCAGATGCTGGGGGTCAGCGCAGATACGTTGAACACCGTGGGCGCCGTCAGCGAGGAAGTCGCCGTGGAGATGGCGGTCGGCGCAGTGCGGAACGCGGGCGTCACCTTGGCTGTTTCTGTCACCGGCATCGCAGGCCCAGGAGGATCGGAGTTCAAACCCGAAGGCCGCGTCTGCTTTGGCCTGGCCCGCACAGGCCGGGCAGCCGAGACTGAAACCGTGGAATTCGGTGCCATCGGCCGCGCAAATGTCCGCGCTGCCACCTGCGACCACGCGCTGGATCTGCTGGCGCAGGCCATTTCCCAAATCGAACGCGAAACGGGCAGCTGACCCGCGGCAGCGCTCAATTTTTCAGCACTCCTGCAAAAGCCCGCATTTTGTGCGCCGTTCCGGCACCCGCCTCTTTTTTCTGCGCGCCGCTTACGCTTTTTCCTGATCCCACCGGCTTTTGAGGGGAAGGAACAGACGGATGAACGGAGCGGACACCGCATGGATCATAGTGGCCACGGCCCTGGTCCTGTTTATGACACTGCCAGGGCTGGCCCTGTTTTACGGCGGACTGGTACGTGCCCGAAATGTGCTCAGCGTCTTCATGCATTGCTACGCCATTGCCTGTTTGATGAGCGTTCTGTGGCTGGCCTTTGGCTACACCATCGCTTTTGGCAGCGGCACCTCCGGCATTTGGGGCGGGCTGGACAAGATGTTCCTCAACGGCGTCACCGCCGACAGCCTGTCCGGCACCCTGCCTGAGGTTCTGTTCTTTGCCTTTCAGATGACATTTGCCATCATCACACCCGCGCTGATCGTCGGCGCCTATGTGGAGCGCGTGGGCTTCGGCTTCGTTCTCGTGTTCTCAGGCCTCTGGATGCTGCTGTGCTATGCGCCAGTGGTGCATTGGATCTGGGGCGGCGGTTTCCTGGCCGATGGCGGCATCTTTGGCGACACCGGGGTCAAGGACTTTGCCGGCGGCATCGTGGTGCATGAGACCGCAGGCCTGGCTGCATTGATCATCGCCTTTTTCCTCGGCCCGCGAAAAAACCGCACCATCCCGCCGCACAATCCCGGCTATGTGATGATCGGCGCCGCGATGCTGTGGGTCGGCTGGTTCGGCTTCAACGGCGGCTCCCAGCTGGCGGCTGACGGCGGCGCGGCAATGGCACTGACCGTGACCCATCTTTCTGCCGCCACGGCTTCGCTCTCCTGGGCGTTTTGGGAAAAGATCAAATACGGCAAAGCCTCCCTCGTCGGGTTGGTGACCGGCACCATTGCGGGCCTTGCATCAATTACCCCTGCCTCCGGCTTCGTCGGCCCGGTGGAAGCACTGATCATCGGCGCTATTGCCGGCGTGCTGTGTCAGGAAATGGTCAACCTGATCCGCAACAAGATGCAGATTGACGACACGCTGGATGTGTTTGCCGTGCACGGCGTCGGCGGCATCTTCGGCACAATCATGATTGCTGTCTTCGGCGCCGGGGCCTGGGCCGCACAGCTGGGTGCGCTGGTGATCGTCGGCATCTTCACCATGGTTGTGACCATCGTTCTGGTCAAAATCTCCGCTTTGATCACATCCCTGCGCGTGGATCTTGAAAGCGAGACCAACGGCCTCGATCTTTCTGTACATGGCGAGCGTGCGTATGACATGAACAGCTGACCCCGGCTATTACGTATGCCGCCACTCACGGCAGACGGTGCAATTTCCGCACCGGGCGGGTCCCTTCGGGGACCCGTCTTGCGTTCTAAGCCAGCGGTTTCAGCAGCCAGGCCTGCTCCAGCGCATTGCAGCGCTCACCGATCCGGCCGTCTGCCGCGCGTTCCTCGACAAGCGTGATTGAATGGGTTTCCTGATACAATGCCTGCACGGTTTCACCTGGCACCGAAAACGGCGGTCCCTGCATCAAAGACTGATCATAGTCAAACCCGACCAGAAATTGTTGTACCGGGCCTGCAATCCTGTTGATGTGCGCAGCATAGGCCCCGCGATCTTCAGGCTTGACCGCGACCAATGCCGCCCGGTCGTAAACCACATCCACCTGGCCAATATGCCCTGAAGTCAGCGCAAAGAAATCACCGGCAAAAAGGGTCAGCGCACCCGCGTGGAACCGAGTAATGCCTTCTTCCCGGGTCACTTGTGGCGCCAGCCCTTGCCGGTCAAAGACCTCCTCAACTGCGCCCTGATTGAATTCAATCCCGGACACCCGCAGCCCTTGGGCGCACAGCCAGTCCAGATCCAGCGCCTTACCGCAAAGCGGCACGAAAACCGACTGGCCGGCGTGCAAACCCAGCTTCGCAAAATGCCGCGTCAGCAGGGTGTTGGGCGTGTCTTCGTGAAAGCCGATCCGGTTCTCGCGCCAGCGCGCCTGCCAAAAATCCTGTTCCATCCCGCCGAAACCCTTCCTGATTGATCTTGAGACCAGCCTCGATACAACTTCAAGTGCACCTCAAGTCAAACCAGAAATTCCGGCCAAAGCCTGTGTCAGGTGTAAAGCTCCGCCGCCCGGCGTTCAAAAGCGCGCACGATACGCTGCATCGCCTCGTTGAAAACCACGCCGATGATGCCCTGCAGCACCGCGTTCTTGAATTCGAAATCGACAAAGAACGACACATCGCAAGATCCGTCCTCGCGCGGGGCAAAGGCCCAGTGGGATTTCATATAGCGGAACGGTCCGTCCAGATATTCGGTGTCGATCTTGCGCGCGCCCGGATACAGCGTCACCCGGCTGCCAAAGCGTTCCCGAAACACTTTGAAGGAGATCACCAAATCCGCTTCCATCACCTCAGCCTCGCCCATCGGTGCGCGACTGCGGATGCGGGCTGCGGCACACCAGGGCAAGAATTTCGGGTACTGCGCGACGTCGGCCACCAGATTGTACATCTGCTGCGCCGAATAGGGCATCTGGCGGGTTTCCGAGTGTGTGGGCATCGGCCTGCTGATTTTCTGCTACAATTGTGCCGCGTCATGTCCTATGAACGCGCGGGAAATTCAAGGGGGCAGCCATGTCACAGCGTCCATATGTCATTGATGTGATGATCTCGGCCAAGGCCATTGCAGCACGCATCGAGGAGCTTTGCGGGGAAATCCAGGCCGAATTCGGTGAAACCGACAAGCTGGTCGTGGTTGGCCTGTTGCGCGGCAGTTTTGTGTTCATCGCCGATCTGGTGCGCGAGCTGGACCTGCCGATCGAGGTCGATTTCCTGGAGGCATCCTCTTACGGAGACGCAATGGAAAGCAGTCGGGAAGTACGCATTCTCAAAGACTTGCGCGGCGCTATTGAAGGGCGCGACGTGCTGGTGGTCGAGGATATTGTCGATACCGGCCACACGCTGAACCATGTCACCCATCTGCTGCAAAGCCGGAATCCGGCGCGGCTGAAATCAATTGCACTGCTGGACAAACCATCACGTCGCGAGGTGGATTTCCGCTCGGATTGGGTGGGTTTTGAAATCCCGGACGAATTCGTCGTCGGCTATGGCATCGATTATGCGCAACGCAACCGGAACCTGCCGCATATAGGCAAGGTTCGGTTCACAGACGAGGGCTGATCCGCTTCCGACCTGCCGCACCCTAAGAGTTTTGCATTCCTGCGGCCCGCATGCTCAATGCGCACGCTTATGCAGCAAAGCCACAATCCGCAGAAAAACGCACCCGGCCAAAGTGCGCAAGGAAACCGGCGCCGGACCGCCGGTTTCCACCCGCCGCCGGCGCTTTCCAGCGCAGCGGATTTGCCTTTTCTGACAGCCTTGATCATCTGTGAACCCAAAGCAGTGATCACAGGAAATCCGCAATGCAAAAGACCGCGATAGTGGCCGCAATTGCAGCAGCAAACCTCGCCCTTGCCCCCGCCGCGACCCTTGCCGGACCGAAAAAACAGGCGCCGGGCCATAACAACAGTGCCGCCCATCATGCGCCCGGCCAAGTGAAAAAACGTCAGGCAAGGCAAGGCCATATCCAGGGCGGCGACTGGATTTATGTCAAGGACTACGATCGCTGGGGCCTGAAGCCGCCGCGCGACGGTCACCGGTACGTGCGTCAGAACGGCCAGATCTATGAGGTCGTGAAAGACACCCTGGCCATTATCGGCGCAGTTGCCGTTGTCGACGCGCTGCTGAAGTAACGCTCAGCCCAGCAGGTTTCTGACCGCCTGCAGGAAAATCCCGGCCCCCGCCGGGATCGCCGCATCCGGGAAATCGTAATCCGGGTTGTGCAGCTGCGGCTGATCCGTGCCGGAGCCGAGCCAGAACATCGCGGCCTTCGCCTGTTTGGCGAACTGGCCGACATCTTCGGACCAGCGCTGGGGCATGTCCTGCATCTGTGCCGGACACCCCGCCGCCGCGGCAGCCGCACGCAGAACGGCGACCGCTTCAGGATGGTTGGTGCAGGCGTCAAAGATGTCATCAAATTCGATTGAAAATGTCAGCCCTTCGGCAGCGCAGACCTGTTCCACATGCGCCGTTGCGGTAGCAATCAACCGCTCCATGCGGGCATCGGTGACGGTGCGCAGCGTGGCCCAAACCTCGCCATAGCCGGGCGCAATGCCAAAAGCGGCCTCGCCCAACCGGGCGTGGGTCAGGGTGACCAGGGCAAATTCCGGCCCCAAATCGCCGCCGCTGCCCAATGCAACAAGGCCCGGCAGCAGTTGGGCGATGGCACCGGCCGGCGACACCCCGTCCTGTGGTGCGGCGGCGTGGGAGGTTTTGCCGGTGAGCCGGATGCGCATTCCGCGCGATGCGCAGTTGGCGGGACCGGCACAGAGCGCTACCTGCCCCACCCGCAGACCCGGCAGGTTGTGCAGCGAGAAGGCATAGTCAGTTGCAATCTGAGCGAAAGCCGGGTCGGCAATCACCGCCGCGGCGCCCTTGCCGGTTTCCTCGGCGGGCTGGAACAGCAGCACGGCGCGGCCCCGTGCGGGGCGCTGTTCTGCCAGGTCCTCTGCCAGTGCGGCAACCATCGTCATATGACCGTCATGACCGCAGAGATGGCCGCGGCCCTGATGGGTGGAGCAGTAAGGCTGATCCGAAAGCTCCTCGATCGGCAGCCCGTCCAGCTCGCAGCGGATCAGGACGGCGGGGCCGTCTGCCCTGCCATTGTAGACCGCGGCAATTCCGTGGCCGCCCAGCCCGGTCAGCAGCTGATCCGGTTCAAAATGGCGCAGGTAATCCGCCACCATGGCGGCGGTCTTTTCCTCAGCCCCCGACACTTCGGGGATCTGATGCAGTGCATGGCGCAGCCGGGTGAGCCGCGCCAGACGCTCGGGCGTCATGCAAGCCCCAGCTTTTTGTTGCGCGCCTCTCGCAGACGGGCAAAATCGTCGCCAGCGTGATAAGAAGACCGCGTCAGCGGCGTCGCCGAAACCATCAGGAACCCCTTGCCATAGGCGGCTTTCTCATAGGTCTTGAATTCATCCGGCGTCACGAAACGGTCCACCGCATGGTGTTTCGGCGTCGGCTGCAGATACTGGCCGATGGTCAGGAAATCGATGTCAGCAGCGCGCATGTCGTCCATCACCTGTTTCACCGCCTGTGCATCCTCGCCCAGGCCGACCATGATGCCGGACTTGGTGAACATCGACGGGTCCAGTTCCTTGACCCGCTGAAGCAGACGCAGGGAGTGGAAGTAGCGCGCACCGGCGCGGACTTCGGGATACAGGCCCGGCACGGTTTCCAGATTGTGGTTGAACACGTCGGGACGCGCCTCGACCACAGTCTCCAGCACCGAGGGGTCGCACTTCAGGAAATCCGGCGTCAGGATTTCAATTGTCGTCTTCGGGCTGCGGTGGCGCACCGCCCGGATGGTCTGGGCAAAATGCTCTGCCCCGCCGTCCTCGATATCGTCGCGATCGACCGAAGTGATCACCACGTGGTTCAGGCCCAGTTTCTGCACCGCATCCGCCACGCGTCCCGGTTCAAACACATCCAGTGCTTCCGGCGGTTTGCCAGTGGCGATGTTGCAGAAGGAACAGGCGCGGGTGCAAACCTCGCCCATGATCATCATGGTGGCGTGGCCCTGGCTCCAGCATTCACCGACGTTGGGGCAGCCCGCTTCCTCGCAGACCGTGGTCAGCTTATTGTCGCGCATGATCTTATGCGTTTCAGCATAGCCTTTGCCGCCCGGCGCCTTGACCCGGATCCAGCTTGGCTTTTTTGGCTGAGCGTTGTCGGGACGATGCGCCTTTTCGGGGTGGCGCTGTTCCGGGATCTTTAGGTCTCTCACGTGGGTTTCCCTTCCGGCCTCTGGCTTCAACGCGGGTTTAACATAGCTGATCCGGCTTGGCACGGTCATATCTTCAACCCTGCCTTGCTGCCTCGTCATGGCTCAAAGACGGGTGAAACACTGGCACCCATGCCGTTTTCTTTTGCCAAAGCGCCGCCCAGGCACACATAGTTTAGCTGTGCAAAGGAAATGCGCCGTTAAAAGTTCAGGGAGGGCCCCATGGCCAAGGAGCTGGAAAAGTTCAAAGCAGAGCACAAAAAACTGGCTGCAGGCACCAAGACATACACCACCGCTGAGGGCGATAAGCTCAAAAAACGGATTGGTATTTCTTTGGGCAACGCCTGGGAAGGCGAAGATTACTTCCGCGAAAGCCTGGCCAAGGCGCGCAAGGACGGGGTCGAGTCCAAGAAGATGGCGGACCTGCAAAAGAACAAGAACTTCAAGGACGGGCTGACCACCTGGAACAAGGCGGTGGATATCCATCAGGAAGAGTTGGATGCGATGCTGGGTTTTTGCAGTGAGGCAAAGGCGCATCTGACCAAGTTGGACAAGCTGCTGGCCGACATCACCAAGGATTTGAAAAAGCGGTCCAAGACGTCAGACTCGAAAAAAGACATCGAGGCGCTGCAGGGCGTGCTGACCAAGGAAGCTGCCGAAGTGAAGAAAGCGGTGCAGTATGAGGGCAAGCTGAACGCGGCGCAGAAATTCTATGCTGCCAGCTTCCAGAAAAACGTGACCAAGATCCTGAAGGAAAGCGATGACTCTCAGGACAAAAAGCTGGATGCAACCGAGTTGCCGCAGCTGCTGGTGGACCGGAACCTGAAGAAATACACCAATCGGGTCGGGGCGCTGGTGAAAGCGATCAACGCGCATTGCGTGTCGGCAATCGACAAGGCAGGGCAAGACCTGAAGGCCGCGGCGCCGGATCTGAAGGCGGCGGCGGCGAAGTTCAAGGATCTGAAGAAAATCAACGACCAGTACCAAACGGTGAAAAAGAAGTTCCCCGGCATAATCAACGACTCAAAGGATAAGAAGAAGCTTCTGGCCACATTGAAGAAGTTCAATGACCTTACAACGGCGGCCGAGCGTAAGCTGCGCGGCACCACAGTGACAATTAAGAAGGCGGCGGCCTGACCGGCAGCCCCTCTCCTGATGGCAGCAAAACCCGCGCCCGGCGTGCCGCCTTTTGGCGTCCGGGCGGCGCATCTGCGGCGTCTTGTCCGGAACCTTCACATCTTGCTCACGGACTTGTTGATACCGGCTTAGAATCGTTTTAAGCCTGCCCGCCGAACGAACACCCACCTTCAGGAGCATTCCGAAATGAAAGCTGGCGTTAAGCTGCCCGACGTGACCTTCCACACCCGCGTCCGTGACGAAGCGGTCGAAGGCCCGAACCCCTTCCGCTGGGAAGACAAAACCACCGCGGATTACTTTGCAGGCAAGCGCGTTGTGCTGTTCTCGCTGCCCGGCGCCTTTACCCCGACCTGCTCGACCTACCAGCTGCCGGGTTTTGAAAACGGCTTTGCCGACTTCCAGGCCGAAGGCATCGACGCGATCTACTGCATGTCGGTGAACGACAGCTTTGTGATGAACAAATGGGCCGAAGCGCAGAACCTGGCAAACGTGGACGTGATCCCGGACGGCTCTGGCGAATTCACCCGCAAGATGGGCATGCTGGTCGCCAAGGACAACCTGGGCTTCGGCAACCGCTCCTGGCGTTATGCCGCCATCATCAACAACGGTGTTGTTGAAGCATGGTTCGAAGAGCCGGGCCTGTCCGACAACCACGGCGATGACCCCTATGGCGTGTCTTCGCCCGAAACCGTGCTGAAGCACCTGAAAGACGCCAAGGCAGAAGTCGCCGCCTAAGGCGTTGCCAATTCAGGCAGTTTAACGGGTCCGCCACATGCGGGCCCGTTTTCGTTTGCCGGGTCTGCGCGGTCAGCCGATCAGCTCAGCCTCCTGCGCACTGGTCTCGCCGTAGTAATCTGCCAAATGCTGCAGAGCGATACGCAGCACCACCTTGCCCGACCGGGCTGGCCATCCCAGATTGCGCTCTGCTGTTTCCAGCCCTTCCAGATGGCAGCAGCAGCGCAGAGCGATGTCGCTCAGCCCCATGCCCAACGTCTGCAGCGCCTCTGTCATGCGCTTGCGCGCCGCAGCCCCGGCTTCCTGGCTGCTGCTGCGCAGCGCTTGGCTGCCTTTGGTAAAATACAGCTTCTCCTGCATCAGGTGGCTGCTGATCTGGGCCAGCTCGAAATCCTCCCGCAGGCGTTTGCCGGCGCTGATCATGCCTGGGGTCAAGAAGGAATTGCCGTCCTTGTCCGACAGCCGGGCCAGCATCTCCAGCGGCGTTTCCGAACCGCTGTAGCGCGGCTTGCGGCCATAGCTGGATTTGTCGTTGTCCTCGGGTGCCAGAAACGGCGTCTGGGCTTCGGCAAAGCCGCCCTCCAGACGCGCTCGCGCCCGGTTTTCCTGATCTGCAATGATCCGGTTCAAGGCATTGCGACCTGCTGGTGTGATGGCGTACCGGCTGATCCGGCCCCGGCGGGCACAGGAAATCCAGCCGGTCAAAGCCAAAGCACCGGCGAGCGGGCGGGAGACGGCCACTTTCTGCCCGTCTGACTCTGCGCCTTCGCGCACGACAACGGCCATTTCCATGCCCTCGGCCGCAGCCAGAACCGCACCGCCGCGGCTGAGCAGGGTCAGGACACTGGCTGCCTCCTGTTCAAACCCCGCTGTCAATCCGCGCCCGGCCGGTTTGGCCGGGCCAGTGCCGGATTTGCCGGGGGCTGCCTGGTAACGCCCGGCAAGGTAAGTCAGAACTTCGTCGATCAGCGGATCATCCCGCAATGTCTCTACCCGCCTGACCTGCCGCAGGATGGTGGAAGGATGGCACCCCGCCTTGCGGGCCAATTGCCGGATCGGGCGGCCCGCCTCTGTGTGCTGAAGGTAACGGCATGTCTCAAGCGGCACCCAGCCAGGCAGGGACGCGTGCGGTATGTTTTGCATATATCAAGCCCCGGTCGTCAGCCAGGCCAGCCTGTCAGCCGCACTTAACAGCGCCTGAGGCTTTTCCACGTACGCCTGACTGTAGTTGAACAAATGCGCGGATCAGGCCCCATTGTTTCCAGAAAAAACATAATCATCACAAAACGTACCGTTCGCCGGTAGCCCCATCTCCGCAACACTACAATAGGTTGTGATATAGCAGGTCCGGTACTCAGATTTGAAAGGAGAGGACCATGCAGGACGTATTCACCCGGCTTACGTTGCTCCGGCGCCCGCGGATCCTGGCACGGGCTGCCCGGTTGGGGGCGCAAAACTATTGCCGCCAGCGGGATCTGCGCCGGATCCTGGGGTATGGAGCTCTGCCCAAGCCAGCTGCTGCCGTGATGCGGCTTCTGGAAATGGAAAGCGCGCAGGACAGCGCGCGCAAGGCAGGTGAAGCGGGATATTCGCTGATCCGGCATGTGGATGTGCTGATTGCACTGGCGGGCGAAGCCGCCTTTCTGCGCAATACAGCCGCCCGGCCGAAACCAGAAACGGCGGCCCATCAGGACCGCCGTTCTGCTGCGGCAGAGGCGACTGCCCCCTGCCCCTAAGCTATAGCTGCGCGGTTACATGAACGCGTCGGGCATCGAGGCTTTCTTTTCAGCCACATACTCGTCCAGCGCCATCTTGATGGCCGGGTCCAGTGCCGGCTGCTCGTAAGTGGCCAGCAGCTTCTCGACGCGGTTGGTCGCCAGCGCATAAGTGTCGCGCGCGCCTTCCTCTTCCCAGGTCTCGAACGGCTTGTAGTCGAGCAGATCGGACTTCCAGAAGGCCGATTTGAAGTTCTCCTGAGTGTGGGCGCACCCCAAGTAGTGGCCGCCGGGGCCAACCTCGCGGATGGCACCCATCGCCTGGGCGTTCTCGTCCATCGAGACACCCTTGGCCAGACCGTGCAAAACGCCCAGCTGATCGGCATCCATCACGAACTTCTCAAAGTCGGCGACCAGGCCGCCTTCGAGCCAGCCGCAGGAGTGCAACTGGAAGTTCACACCCGACAGAAGACCCATGTTGAGCGAGTTGGCGGTCTCATAGGCCGCCTGCGCGTCGGGCAGTTTGGAGCCGCAAAAAGAACCGGCCGACCGGTACGGCAGGTTCATCCGGCGGGCCAGCTGGCCTGCGCCATAGGTGATGTGGGACGCTTCCGGGGTGCCAAAGGTCGGCGCGCCCGAGTTCATGTCGATCGAAGTCACCATGGCGCCGAAGATCACCGGCGCGCCTGCGCGGCACAGCTGGCTGTAGGCGACACCGGCCAGAACCTCGGCCAGAACCTGCGTGAGGGTGCCCGCGACCGACACCGGCGCCATGGCGCCGCCAACGATGAAGGGCGAGATGATGCAGGCCTGCATGTTCTTAGCGTAGACTTCCAGCGAGCCCATCATCACATCGTCGAAAGTCATCGGCGAGTTGATGTTGGTGAGCGAGGTCATCACGGTGTTGTTCTGGACGAACTCCTTGCCGAACAGAATGCCGGCCATGTCGACCGAGTCCTGCGCGCGGCTGGGTTCGGTGACCGAGCCCATGAACGGCTTATCGCTGAGGGTCATGTGGGCCATCAGCATGTCCAGGTGGCGCTTGTTCACCGGGATGTCGGTCGGCTCGCAGACGGTGCCGCCGGAGTGGTGCAGCCACTTGGACATATAGGCGAGCTTCACGAATTTGCTGAAGTCGTCCATGGTTGCATAGCGGCGGCCGCCATTGGCGTCGCGCACAAACGGCGGGCCGTAAACCGGCGCCAGCACCATGTTGCGGCCGCCGATGACCACGGATTTCTCCGGGTTGCGGGCGTGCTGGGTGAACTCGGACGGAGCGGTTTCACACAGCTTGCGGGCCAGGCCGCGGGGAATGCGCACGCGCTCGCCCTGCACATCCGCGCCCGCTTCGCGCCAGCGCTCCAGCGCCGCCGGGTTGTCAACGAAGTTGACGCCGACCTCTTCCAGGATCGTGTCGGCGTTGTATTCGATGATCTCCAGCGCTTCTTCGTTCAGGATCTCGAAGTTCGGAATATTGCGCTCGATGTACTTCGCGGTCTCGATCTTGACGCTGGTGCGTTCGGCGCGGCGGGCGGCGCCGCCGCCACCCCGTGCGCGACGGCGCGGTGCTGCTTCTGTCATGGTTTATCCTCACCACAGGCATTTCATTGCGATGGGTATTATAGCCACCTCACACCACGCCGCCGCAGGATTACGGCCATTCAAGTTGAAAAGCGACATTAGCGGGGCATTTTGCACCGCAGCCGTGGACTTTGGCATACCTTTGGCAGGTTCAGGGCCGGTCTGCCGTGAAAATCAGGACTGCGGGCAGGCGCAAGCCCAAACCCTCTTGCGGAAATCCTGTTCCTGGCCTATGGCGCGTGCATGACAGAGACATCCCATGACCGCCTTCTCATCATCGACTTTGGCAGCCAGGTCACGCAGCTGATTGCACGCCGCCTGCGCGAGCTGAACGTCTATTGCGAAATCCACCCCTATCAGAATGTCACCATGGAGTTTGTGCGCGATCTGGCGCCCAAGGCGGTGATCTTCTCGGGCGGGCCGGACAGTGTGACCCGCGAGGGCTCTCCGCGCGCGCCGCAGGAGATTTTCGACTATGGCGTGCCGATCCTGGGCATCTGCTATGGCCAGCAGGTGATGATGCACCAGCTGGGCGGCACGGTTGAGAGCGGCCATGGCACCGCCGAATTCGGCCGCGCCTTTGTGACTCCTACCGTGGACACACCGCCGCTGCTGGAAGGCTGGTTTGCCAATGATGCGGACCGCGAGCAGGTCTGGATGTCGCACGGCGACCACGTGAGCAAGATCGCCCCGGGCTTCGAAGTCTACGGCACCTCCCCCAACGCGCCTTTTGCCATCACCGCAGATGTCTCCCGAAATTTCTATGCGGTTCAGTTCCACCCGGAAGTGCATCACACGCCGAACGGCGCCAAGCTGTATGAGAACTTCGTGCGTCTGGCCGGTTTCAGCGGCGACTGGACCATGGGTGCCTACCGCGAACAGATGATCGAAAAGATCCGCGAGCAGGTCGGCGACAAGCAGGTGATTTGCGGATTGTCCGGCGGCGTGGATTCGTCCGTGGCTGCGATCCTGATCCACGAGGCGATCGGCGACCAGCTGACCTGCGTGTTCGTGGACCACGGGCTGCTGCGCAAGAACGAGGCGGAAGAAGTCGTCGCGATGTTCCGCGACAACTACAATATCCAGCTGATCCACGCGGACGAGCAGGAACTGTTCCTGGGCGAGCTGGACGGGCAAAGCGACCCGGAAACCAAACGCAAGATCATCGGCAAGCTGTTCATCGACGTGTTCCAGAAACACGCCAACACCATCGAAGGCGCCGAGTTCCTGGCACAGGGCACCCTGTACCCGGATGTGATTGAATCGGTCTCCTTCTCGGGCGGTCCTTCGGTCACCATCAAATCGCACCACAATGTGGGCGGCCTGCCGGAGAAGATGGGGCTGAAACTGGTCGAGCCGCTGCGCGAGCTGTTCAAGGACGAGGTCCGCGCTTTGGGCCGCGAACTGGGCCTGCCCGCAAGCTTCATCGGCCGCCATCCGTTCCCCGGACCGGGCCTGGCGATCCGCTGCCCCGGCGAGATCACCCGCGAAAAGCTGGAGATCCTGCGCGAGGCCGATGCCGTTTATATTGACCAGATCCGCAAGCATGGCCTGTATGATGATATCTGGCAGGCTTTTGTGGCGATCCTGCCGGTCCGCACTGTCGGAGTGATGGGCGACGGACGCACCTATGATTTTGCCTGTGCGCTGCGCGCGGTGACCTCGGTCGATGGCATGACGGCAGATTACTATCCGTTCAGCCATGAATTCCTGGGTGAGACCGCCACGCGGATCATCAACGAGGTCAAAGGCATCAACCGCTGCACCTATGACATCACCTCGAAGCCTCCGGGCACCATCGAGTGGGAATAATCCGGCGGATCAAAAAATTGGCCCAGTGGTTTGCTGCCGCTGGGCTTTTTACTTTTCTGGCGGTGCTTTGCTGGACTTTTCTATGGCCGGACAATGATCCAGCGGAATTGCCAGCGGCGCATGCGATCATCTGTCTGGGCGGCGGCATGTCCGTTGACGGCACCCTGCACGCCCCGACGCGCAAGCGGGTTGAGGCCTGCGCCCGGTTTTACCATGCAGGGCTGGCGCCGGTTGTGGTGTTCACCGGCGGGCGCGCGGTTCCGGACGGGCCTTCAGCGGGCGCGCAAATGGCACGGCTGGCGCAACAGTTCGATGTGCCGCCGGACGCCATCCTGATCGAGCACGAGTCGCAGTCGACCCTGCAGAACGCACTGTTCACTGTGCCGCTGCTGCCCGCATCCGAAAACCTGATCCTGGTAACCGAAGCCTTTCACCTGCCTCGGTCCTGGGCGTCCTTCCGCTGGGCCGGAGCGCACGGGCTGCACCTTGCTGCATCTGAGGATGTGCGCAGGGATCAGGAAACCGGCTGGCCCAGTATCAGTATTCTCTTGCGGGAATCTGCTGCGGTCTGGTTCAACCTGTTCAGGGCTGCCGCCTGGAGCGCGGCCTCCACAGTGGATTTGCAAAATGACGATTGGCTGCACTGATGACTGACACCGCCAAGGCCGCCCTTTGGATGATCGGCGCCATTGTCTCTTTCTCCGCCATGGCGATTGCCGGGCGTGAAGCCGGCTTGACGCTGGATACCTTCGAGATCATGGCCTATCGCAGCCTGGTCGGGGTCATCATTGTCGTAAGCCTGCTGACGGTAACGGGCAGCTGGCATCAGATCAGCAGCGCCCGGCTGAGTGTCCATGCGGTGCGCAACCTCTTCCATTTCACCGGTCAGAACCTCTGGTTTCTGGCGGTGACGCTGGTGCCGCTGGCGCAGGTTTTTGCCTTGGAATTCACCTCGCCCCTGTGGGTGATCATCCTGTCGCCGTTCTTACTGGGTGAAGCCCTCAGCCGGCGCCGCATGCTTGCCGCAGGCATCGGCTTTGCCGGCATCCTGATTGTCGCCCGCCCCAGTCCGGAAACGCTGAACCTTGGCATCATGGCCGCTGCCAGCTGCGCCATCTTCTTTGCTCTTACTGCTATCCTGACCAAGCGGCTGACCCGGAACGAAAAAACGGCTTCGATCCTGTTCTGGCTCACCTCCATGCAGCTGGCGATGGGTCTGCTGGCGGCAGGCTGGGACGGCGACATGGCCGTGCCGGACGCCACCACCCTGCCCTGGCTTGTGCTGATCGGCATTGCCGGGCTGACGGCGCATTTCTGCCTGACGACGGCGCTGTCTTTGGCGCCGGCCAGCGTTGTGGTGCCGGTGGATTTTGCCCGCCTTCCTGCCATCGCGATCCTTGGCATGGTGATCTATGGCGAAGCGCTGGATGCCTGGGTGCTGAGCGGCGCCGCGGTCATCTGTATTGCGAATTATCTCAACATTGTTGCCAAGAAACCCGCGAAACCCGCTTAAGATTGATTGTTTCCGGCAGGTTTCCGTGCCGTTAGCATTGATTTGACGAATTCCTGCTGGTTACGGTTCTGTGACAAGAAGCCGGAAAGGCTTTCGTACAGGGAGGAACAAATGAAGAAGATCCACGCTGCGCCCTTGGCGCTGGCGCTGCTGCCGGGTGTTGCCATGGCTGGCGGTGTTGACCGCTCCGGCCAAACTCTTGGTGCATTGTTTGAAGAGGGCACCTACGCCGAGTTCTCGATCGGCCATGTGAGCCCGGATGTCTCGGGCACAGCGATTGGCGCAAATTCAGGCGACATGGTCGGCTCGCACCTGCAGCTCGGCGCGGCCTACAAACGCGACATCAATGACAAGCTGAGTTTTGCGCTGATTTTCGATCAGCCCTTTGGCGCCGATGTGGAGTATCCCGCCGGCACCGGCTATGTCTTTCAAGGCGCGACTGCCGAACTTAACTCCAACGCGATAACCGGTGTGCTGCGCTATAAGTTCAACCAGAACTTCAGCGCCTACGGCGGCGTGCGGCTGCAGACAATGGAGGCCGAAGTCTCAATCCCTGTGTTCGGCGGCTATGCAGCAAGCGGCGACCGCGATGAGAGCTTTGGCTATCTGGTGGGTGTTGCCTATGAGCGCCCGGACATCGCACTGCGGATTGCACTGACATATTTCTCGGAAATCGACCACGACGTCAGCACAACGGAAACCGGAGGCGGCCTGCCGGGGCCGTTCACCTCGACAACTGCCATCAACACACCGCAGGCAGTAAACCTGGATTTCCAGACCGGCATTGCCAAGGACACGCTGCTGTTCGGCGGCGTGCGCTGGGTGGAATGGTCCAAGTTCAACATTTCGCCCTCCTTCTATACCGGAACGCTGATCCGTCGGCCGCTGGTGTCCTTTGCAGATGACCGCTACACCTACACTCTGGGTGTGGGCCGCAAGTTTAACGAAAACTGGTCAGGCTCGGTTTCGGTCAGCTATGAGGAAACGCTGGGCGGCTTCCAGTCCAACCTCAGCCCGCAGGACGGCCGTCTGGGCCTGACCATCGGCGCCAAATACAAGCAGGGCAACATGAGCATCTCCGGCGGTGTGAACATCACCCGCGTCGGCAGCGCCCAAACCGTGGTCAGCCAGGCGCCTTTTGCCACGTCGCAATTCGGCGACAACACTTCGGTCGGCGTGGGCTTCAAGGTCGGTTATCACTTCTGATCCTGCCGCAGTTCCGGTTTCAGCCCCGCCCCTTTTCCGTGAAGCATTCCGGGTTTTGGGACACGAAGAGGCCCCGGCGATTTTTTTCGCCGGGGCCTCTTGAATTATGACCCCAATTTCTGCGCATGTTTTCCCCAATGCCGGAGCAGCGCTGCCTCGTCTCGAACGTCTTCCAGAGTGGTGTTCCATGGAACAGCCACGGGCGGTACAGGATTCGCCTGGGATCCGGCGCGTCCTGTGTTTTCTTCGGATTGCGAACAGGATCGGCTCCCAATCGTTGCGCCGGCGTTCTTTGAACGGGCGCAATTTCCCTGATCTTTGGCCGGGGAAGCGTTTCGCTCGTTCCCGGGATGCGGATGGAGGTCAAACCAGTCTTTACAGATGCTGTGTCCGGCTTGGTTGCAGTATTGCCCGTGTATTGCCTGGTTTCATACCGGTTGCAGTGAATGCGGAATATGTTCAGCAGTGCGGCTGACACGGCAGGATTGTATGAGGCGCCATTGATGTATTTCGCGCCAGTTCTTGCCGGCCGGCCGCCTGCGCGATCGGCAGGGCTCAATCGGAACCGCAGGGCATTCATGAGCGCGGAGACCGGTTGGACCGTCGCTCGCGGGATCCTGCGCCCCAACGCTTCACGCAGTTCCTGATCAGTTGGCTCTTGGTTAAATGCCAGGCGCTTCATTGGTTGCCTGTACTTACTGCGCAGAACAGGAAAACCGGTAACCTTTTCTGTTTCACCCTGGATCTGAGCAGGTGATCTCACCCAGACCTGAGGACACTGCGATGAGATGAAATTGGGAAGGGGCCGGGATTGGACCTGTCACGGTTTGATGCCGCTCCAATTTCTCACTTAAGCGGCTTTTCTTTCGTAGGCCAAAGGGCTTTCCCATCCCAATGCTGAATGCCGTCGGCGCGGATTGCAGAAGCCGTTTATGTATTCGAAGATGGCCATCCCGGCGTCCCTGCGCGTTTCCCAGGATCGCTGCCAGAGCAGCTCCGCCTTGAGGGTCTTGAAGAAGGTTTCGACCGCCGCGTTATCGTAGCAATTTCCAGTCCCGCTCATCGGCACCTTGAACCCATGCCGGCGCAGGATCTTTTGGTAGTCGTGCGAACAGTATTGGCTGCCGCGATCCGTGTGATGGATGCAGCCCTTCGACGGCCCGCGCAAAGCAATCGCCATGTTCAACGCCCGGATCGCCAGGCCGCGCTTCCTTCGGTTGCTGACAGCCCAACCGATAACCCGCCTGGAATGCAGGTCCAGGATGACAGCCAGATACAGCCATCCCTCTTGTGTCCGGACGCAGCCGGTACCGCCCGCCCGTTTCTGGTTCGGGAGGTCAGCACAGAAGTCCCGGTTCAAAAGATTCGGCGCGATGTTGAAGCTGTGATTGCTGCCGGCCGTGGCTTTGAACTTCCTGTTTCTTTTCACCGCAATGCGGTTCTCACGCATCAGGCGGCCAGCACGGCGGTGCCCGATATCAAAGCCAAGCTCCTTCAGTTCTTCGGTCATGCGGGGTCTGCCATCGCTGCCCAGGGACAGGCGGAACTGCTCACGGATGCGG
>NZ_LUKH01000040.1:0-17655 GCF_001593695.1 Leisingera sp. F5
ACTTGGGCTGTACGGTCATCTTGCTGCTCGGATCTGCTTCTCTGATCCGAGTCTCCGCGAAGACGAAGAAAATCCCGATAGACTTTTTTTGTTTTTGTGAGGCTTGTACTCACTATGCAAGTTGCAATCCCGGGCTGGGCCCCGGAATTGCAACTTACCAGTTCGCGAGGGGGATACCCCCTTCGATCCCCTCCTCGGTCGCAGTCCGGGCTCCGCCCAAACATGCTTCCTGCGGCCAGCAGCCTGCTGGGCCCGCCCTGCCGGGGGCCTGGGATGACTTATTGTTTTTCGATAATCTGGAAGGGCAACAAGCCGATCATGTGAAGTTGGAACCAGACACCTGGATCATTTCCTCCAGATGCCCGCAATTACTTTTGCAGATACCCTTGTTCTTTTAGGTGCGCGATCAGAAGCCGTTCCACATAAGAGGCTACAGACCGGTCATCCTCCGCAGCTGCCTTTTCTACGGCTTTCTTGGTTTCTTCAGTTACTCGTACAGATACCGCTGATGTTCTGGCCATGTGTTCACTTGTGTGCAGTTGACATTCAGTTTCAATGAGCGCATATTGCACTCAGTTGCACACATTTGCAACGGGCCGAGGGGAAGGTGGAAGCTCCCCGCCCGGCCCTAACCAAACCGATCTCGTGGAAGGAGACCGACTATGGCTGATACTTGCCGTATCACGCGCGAATGCGCGCTGAAAGCCCTGCAGCCCGCATCTGTCGCAGATGGCAGCCCTACATTCATCAACCGCGCCTTCGGCGCCCTGACCAAGGCAGTGGACGCATCCCTCGAACTGGAGCGCGACCTGTCTCACTCCCTCGCCTGGGATCCCGCTTGCAGCAACTTTCAAGAGGCCGCCGAAGCCAAGTGGCAGGATTGCCTTAAACTCAGCGGCGACATCCTGACCGCGCAGGTGGTCCGGGCCAGCGACTTGCCTTTGCAGCGCATGAGCATGCTGCTGCACTTCCTCATCGAGGCCACGGGGCCGGAAGAGGCTCTCAGGTTTCAGCAGCTGTTCCATGAGAACCAGGAGCTGTTCACCGTCGAAGATGGTGATTGCCAGGCCCTGCTGCAGACCGGCGCGCGACAGATGAACGCTCTCATCGAACTCTCAGTGGCGGCTGAAGCGCAGAACTTTCTGCCCAACTAAGCCCACCATCCCAGCATTCTTCTGACCCGGCACGCAGCGGACACGCCGCTGCGCCCGGCTCAGCCATGCCATTTCTGAAGTTTCAGCAAGCGCCAGTTCCGGCGCCTGCCCTGCCCAATTTTGCCTATGCGGAGGCTGCCATGCCCCACTCAACCTGCGAACAATTCCCGCTCACCATTCACCCCCACTGGCGCGCGGCCGCCGAAGCCAAGGGCTTCGGCATCCTGCAGCGGGTCAAGGACCGCTATCACCTGCACCTGTCCTGCCACACCTGCCGACGGACACATGCCAGCAAGATCTTTGTTCTCATGAACAGCCAGCCGCAGTGCCCGCATTGCATTCAAGACCGGTGGCAGGCCGATGCCGAAGCCGCCGGGTTGCAGTGGGCAGGCCGCGACCCGCAAAGCCGCCATCACGGCTTCTACATCGCGGACTGCGGCCACCGGCTGCGGCGGCAATTTGAATTGATCAAAAGAGCTGCCGCCGGGATCTGCGACGTACGCTGCGAACTCTACCAGCAACAGAAGGAGCAAGAAGAAGCCGCAGCCCAGGGCTGGGAGCTGATCGGACCGGATCCGAACAGGAACCAGAACTACCGTTTGTACCAGCATCAGGCCTGCGGCCATGTTCAGCGGATCGCCCGTGCCAACATGCAAACGGGCCGGTTTCAATGCAGCAACTGCAGTGAGGGCTGGAGCAGTGCGCCAAGCTTTCTCTACGTCATGCAGCTCAAACTCGCCAATGGAGCCAAGCTCATCAAGCTGGGCTACAGCCGCGATCCCGTCTCCCGCCTCTACCACCAACTTCTGAAGACCAAGGAGACGGAGGCGCAGGTCCTGCGACAGTTCCCATCAGCTCCGGCCACACAGCTGTGCAAATTGAAAAAGGCCTTCATGCCCGCCTGAAGGCGGAGCACCCCGACAGCATCGCGCCGCCGGAACTCTACGCCGGTGAATTGAGGGTTAAAAGTGAAGTCTATTTTCCGGATGTGTGCCAGGTGATCTTCGCGATGCTCGACGCCATCGAGGCAGAAGAAGACCGCT
Source organism: Leisingera sp. F5 (assembly GCF_001593695.1). NCBI lineage: Bacteria > Pseudomonadati > Pseudomonadota > Alphaproteobacteria > Rhodobacterales > Roseobacteraceae > Leisingera > Leisingera sp. F5. The sequence continues at coordinate 2,198 of NZ_LUKH01000040.1, forward strand.
AAGCGCCCCCTCCCCTTCAATTTCCAACGTTTCCCGCCCGGTTTCACCGGGCGCCCGATCCCTTTTGCCCGTTAAAAAGAGGCTTGCCATGAGCCAGCTCGATCTCTCCAAACCCGCACGCCCCGATTGGTGGCAGTTCGCCGAAGACTGCGCCCGCCGCTATCATCTCTACTGCGAAGAGCTGCAGCAGGCGCGCCGCGAGACACTCAAAGAAGACACACCAGTCGACAGTGCTGGCACCGAGGAGCTGCTTGTGTCCACGCCCCCGGAACAGCCCCATTCTTTGCTGCACCATCTGAGCAAGCACCCCGACGCGCGGCATCTGCCGCCGGATCTTTTGGGAAGCGCTGGAGCAGGAAGGTGCAGACCCATTGGCCTGTGATGACACAGGCCAATGGCTGCCTGACACAGACCTGCCGCCAGACAAGCTGCTGGCTCTACTGCGGATCGCCGCGGCCTTCGGCTCCCCGGCTGCGGTGAACGCACAGCTTGCCCGTGGTGCAGTGCTGATCCTGCGCAACGTTCCTCCCAGCGCGTTTTCAAGTGTGGAAAATCTCCTCAACCACGCCCTGCTGCCCCCGGGCTGGCAGGCCTATGACGCCCGGCGCCAGGTGCAGCTGCCTCTGCGCGTGACCCTTGCTGTCCCCAGCGTCCGCGATGGCGAGATTGAGCAGCGGCACTTCGATGAGCTGCAGGATCTCATCATCAAAGGCCTGGCGCACAGCCAGCCTTTGTGGATCTGCCTGCCGGATGAGATGGCACTACCGGCGCCGTTGGTGGCGGAGCACTGTCATCAGCTGGCATTGCCGCAAGTGGACGCGGATTTTCTGATCGCCCTGCTGCGCCAGACCCACAGCCGCACGGGCCGTATTGATGAAGCCTCCGCCCGCGCCGCGCTGCCCCCGAACGGCCAATTGCAAGAGCTCTCCACCCCCGCACTCTCTTTCGCCCTGCGTGCGCCCACAGCGAAGAAGATGGCACAGCGCCTGTCCCAGGCACTTAAAGCTCCGGCCACGCCAGAACCCGAAGCCGGTACACCACCAAGAGAGATCCCCGGCATTGGCCGGTCCTATGACATCGCCCGGCAACTGGTCGCAGACCTGCGTCTGTGGGCCGAAGGCGGCGTGGCCTGGAATGAGATCCCGCACTCCTTGCTGCTTTTTGGCCTGCCAGGGACCGGCAAGAGCCACCTCGCCCGCGCGATGGGCCGGAGCGCTAGGGTAAATTGCATCGAGACCAGTTGCGCGGAATGGCAAAGCGCCGGTCATTTGGGCAACCTGCTGCTCGCGATGCGAAGAAGCTTCGATGAAGCCCGGAAGAATGCGCCCTGTATCCTTTTCATCGATGAGATTGACGCGATCGGTTCCCGCGACAGTGCCGGCGACAACAGTGCCAGCTATAGAAGGCAAGTGGTTGCTGGTTTTTTAGAGCAGATGGACCGCATCAGCCGGGAGGCAGGGATCATGGTCGTCGGTGCCTGCAACCATCCAAAGCACATCGACCCCGCGGTGCTGAGAGCCGGGCGGTTTGACATCAAGATCGAGATGCCGCTGCCAAGCAAGGCGATGCTGCAGCACCTCCTTGCCGAGCGGCTGCAGAACACATTCCCTGAGGATGTGCTGCAGCAACTGGCGCGGGACTCCATCGGAAAGACCGCCGCCGACGTTGACGCCGCGGTGCGCTCTGCCCGCAGTGAAGCCCGGCACAGCGGCTGCCCGCTCGATCTGCAGCTTCTGCGCCGCCATCTGCAAGTCATGGAGCTGACGGAGAACCAGGACCTCTTGTACCGCATCGCGATTCACGAATCTGGGCATGCGGTCGCCGCCTGGATCTTCGGTGAGACGATCACGCAGATCAGCCTATCTCCTTCTGGTGGCAGAATTGAGCGGGATGTTCCCCCAAACCCGGGGCTGGGCACAGATTTCGACCGCCAGCTCTACGTCCACCTCGCAGGGCGGGCCGCGGAGCGGCTCATCTTCGGGACTGTGTCCGCGGGCGCTGGCGGCAGCGCCACGTCCGACCTCGGGAAAGCAGCGCGTATGGTCCTGGCGATGGATTTTGAACTGGGTTTAGGGGCCTTCGGCAACGGCTGGTTTGTACCGCAGGATCCAGCCCAACTTGCAGAACCCGACCGCAAACGCCTCCGTGAGAAGCTCGACTACGCGGAGGACAACTCACGCGCGCTGCTGTACCCCCATCAGCAGTTGCTTAAGGACATGGCTGCAGACTTGATGCAAAAACGAGAGTTCGATGCCAAGGCGGTCCGGTCTTGGCTGCGTGACGTGCCGCGCAAAAATGGCCCAGAGCAGGTCCTGGACCAGTAGATGCGCCCGCCAATCATGCCGCTCCGCCGCGAGGTTTGCACAATTCTAATGCGCAATCTCCAGCGGCGCAGGCTCCGGTTGGTCCAAAATCCGGATAACTCCCTCCCGGAAAGGTTTTGCCCGCGCGGCAAACGCCGCCGGCCCAGCTGCAAGGACGGGCGCCTCAGCGCCCCGCCCCCGAGCAAACCGGCCCAAACGGCAGGTTGTCCACATAAACCCGGCCCCGGGGCGGCATCTCCCCCCTTTCACGGAGCCCGCCGCCCTCCCGCTCCCGCTATGATGAAGCCAACAGAGGCCGGAGCAGTTCCCGGCCGGAGCAGCAGCATCAATAAATCGCCCCGGGCACCGGCCCGGGAGCGGCGGGAGACCTCGGCCGATGGCACGGGACCAGAAGAGCTATGTCAATTGCCAGCAGGCGCCGGAGACACCCGGCCACCCGCAATATGGCTCCTGCCGGCAGGACGCCAGCACCCGCGCGTCACTTCACGAACTCCTGCGCGCCCTCGCCCGCGAGGCAGCCCGCGCAGACCACCGGGACGGCAAAACTCCCGGTTAACATCAAACCACCGGAGAACCACCATGTCCCAGCCCAAGCTCAGAGCAGCCATCTACGCCCGCTACTCGACAGACCTGCAGCGCGACGCCTCTGTCGAGGACCAGATCCGCGACTGCACCGATTACGCCAGAGCCCAGGGGCTCGAGGTCGCGGCCACCTATTCCGACCGCGCCATCTCCGGCGCCAGCCTGATGCGCAGCGGCATGCAGAGCCTGCTGCGCGATGCGCAATGCGGACGCTTCGATGTTCTTATCTCTCAAGCCCTGGACCGCTTGAGCCGCGACCAGGCCGACATTGCCCGGGTCTACCAGCAGTTCTGTTTCCACCGCATTCCAATCGAGACCGTGGCGGACGGGCTGATCTCCGAGATCCATATCGGGCTCAAAGGCACGATGAACGCCATTCAGCTCAAGGACATTGCCATGAAGACCCACCGCGGCCTCAAGGGGCGTGCGCTGGCGGGCAAATCCGCAGGCGGCAAGGCTTACGGCTACGATCTGAAGCCGCAGCGCACAGCCAGCGGCGACCTGATCCGCGGGGAGCGCGAGATCAATCCGGAGGAGGCCGCGGTCGTGCGCAGGATCTTCGCGAACTACGCCCGCGGGCTTTCGCCGAAGAAGATCGCCGAAGCGCTCAACAAGGAGCGCGTGCCTGCCCCGTCCGGCCGCCACTGGGGTGCCTCCACCATCCATGGCAACCGCCAGCGGGGCACCGGCATTCTGAACAATGAACTCTACAACGGCCGCCAGTTCTGGAACCGGCTGTGCTACGACAAGGTCCCTCAGACAAACAGGCGGATTTCCCGCCTGAACCCGGAAAGCGAATGGACCATCACCGAAGTGCCAGAGCTGCGCATCATTGACCCGGAACTCTGTGAAGCAGTCCGCAGCCGCCAGGGCGCGCTGAAGACAAAAGGCACATCGACCCCGGTCTGGGACCGGCGGCGGCCAAAGACGCTGTTTTCCGGACTGATGGCCTGCGGCTGTTGCGGCGGCGGCTTTGCCAAGATCTCCAGGGACAGCTTCGGCTGCTCCCCGGCCCGCAACAAGGGCGCCGCGGTCTGCAGCAACAAGCGCACGATCAAGCAGGCTGATCTGGAAGCCCGGGTGCTGGATGCGCTGGCGAACCACCTGATGGACCCGGACGCGGTGCAGGTCTTCTGCGAAGAATACACTGCCGAACGCAACCGGCTGAAGGCGGCAGCCGCCGGGAACCGCAAGGAAAAGGAACAGGCGCTCGCCCGTGCTAAACGCGACCATCAGAAGCTGGTGGATGCGATCATTGCGGGCATTCCCGCAGATCAGGTGAAGGACCGGATGATCGAACTCGACACACGCCGCCAGCAGCTGGAACGGGAGCTGGAGCATACCCCTGCCCCGGACACGGTGGTGTTTCACCCGTCGATGGCGGAGGCCTACCGCGAACGGGTGTCGCGGCTGATCAGGACCCTTGGCTCCACCGAAGGCATGGAAGACGCCAAGGAGGCGCTGCGGGCATTGGTGGAGCGGATCGTGCTGACGCCTGCGTCGGAGGGCCCTGGCCTGGATCTGACGCTGGTGGGGGATCTGGCCGGGCTGCTGCGGCTGGCGGCGGGAGCGGAGGGTCCGAACACGGAGAAGGCCCCGGACCGTAGATCCGAAGCCTTTGATATGTCTGGCGAATTAGTGTTGGTTGCGGGAGCAGGCAACCGCCGTATCCTACCTGCCCTCTCCGCAATCATATAAACCCATGATAGCTCGCAGCTAACGGCAAGTCTGCGCAGAAAGCACCCTTTGCAAACTCGGCCGTCTGACGCAGCCAGCCGAGGTTTTGCGCTGCGGCACAGCCCGCCGTTGCGGCCGTTCGCTGCGACAGCGAGGTTCTGAAGCCGGTGAGCTCACACAGTGCGGGACTCTCCAGACTTTTGCAGTCGCAGCTATTGCTGACGCAGAAAACCCTCGCTCCCGCAGCGCGTGATTTTCGGCAGCGCGGCGAACTTCCCGTTTACGGCCGTTCGGGCCCGCGGAAAACGACGTAGCTCAAACCGCCCTTTCAGCGAAGAGCAGATCATAGGCGATCTGAAGGAGCACCAAACCGGGATGGGCGCGAAAGAGTTGTGCCGCACGCAATGCATCTGCAATGCGACCTTCTACACATGGCGGTCGAAGTATGGCGGACTGCAATGGTATGCTGGTGGGCTTCAGTGGCTCACCCGTGCGCCTGAAGATTGTCTTTAGCCCGAGGTGGCGTGCAGCCACTTCAGGAACGCCGCTTGCCCGCCGTCCAATTCACCGGAATTCGACAAAACATAGTATGCACCCTCCTCCCGGTCAGGCCAGAGATCCTGCAGATCGCCACGCTCCAAGTCATCTTGAACCCATTCACATACGGTATATGCAACAGCCTCTCCCCTCTTCAGAGCCTCGATAATCAAATTTCCCGGCATTTCGGACAGGCGCGCGGGGCTGTGGCCGGCGGCCCCATGCCGCTTGAACCAATCCTGCGCATCTGACGTGCCGGCCTCTTGCAGCCAATTGAGCTGAGCAAGCGCTGATATATCCGCAGGAAACGTGCCGCATAATCCAGATGCGCCCAACACGTTCAACGAGACGTTCAGAAGCGGTTCAATTCCAGCAGGAAGTGCGTTCCGGTGGCAGAACCGGATAGCGACGTCGAAATCGGATTGGTCCAGCGGAACGGCGATACTGGACAAATCCAGCTGAAACGAAATGTCAGGATGCAGGAGCTGGAACTCGGAAATTTTCGGCATCAGCCAATGCGACGCGAAGCTGGGGGATGTGGTTATCCTGATAACCCGCGGGCGGTTGTGCTTTGCAACCTGGTCTACTCCCCGACGGATCCTGGAAAAGCCTTCGCTGAGCGCTCTCGACAAGATCTGCCCTTCCTCGGTCAGCAGAACACCGCGCCCGTGTTTCTGGACCAGCGGCTTGTTCAGGTATTTCTCAAGTTTCCTCACCTGCTGGGACACCGCTGCAGAGGTGACGTTGAGGCGGCGCGCAGCTTCCGCAAAGCTGCCGGTTTCGGCAAGCTGCGCAAAGGCCTTGAGCGTATTGAGGGGCGGGAGATGTTTCATTGCTTAGAAAAACTAACCTGTTTGACAGGCTAATTCACTAGGCGCAGCAGCAGGAATCGTCAATAAAGACGGAAATTCCGGCACCTTTGAGGCATACCATGAGCGCACTGTTTTCCAGCTTCGAAATCAAGAACGTTAAGTTCAAGAACCGGATCGGCATGTCGCCGATGTGCCAGTATTCCTCTAGGGACGGGGTGGCGTCGGATTGGCACATGGTCCATCTGGGCGCGCGTGCTGTTGGCGGTGCCGGGCTGATTATGGCCGAATGCACGGCAGTCTCTCCGGCTGGCCGGATTTCCAATGGCTGCGCCGGCCTCTGGAATGAGCAGCAGGCTGAGCGTCTGGCACCCATCGTGGCCTTTCAAAAATCCTTTGGTGCGGTCACCGGCACCCAAATTTCGCATTCCGGGCGCAAAGGAAGCGCCGCAACGGCGCTGGAAGGGGGCAGCCATATCAGCGAGGCAGAGGGCGGCTGGGAAACGGTTGCTCCGACAGATAACGCCTTTGATCCCGATGGAACGCGCCTTTGGAAAGCCCCGCGGGCGCTCTCAACTGCCGTGATTGAGGACATCCAAGGGCAGTTTGTCAACTCGGCCAAACTGGCGCTGCTGGCGGGGTATGATCTGCTCGAAGTTCATTGCGCGCATGGTTATCTGCTGCATTCCTTTCTCACGCCCCTGGTCAACCAGCGCACCGATGCTTACGGCGGAGATCTGCGCGGCCGGGCGCGAATGCTTTTGGAGACGGTAGAAAAGGTCCGTGCCGTTTGGCCCGAAGACAGGGTGCTGGCAGTGCGGCTCTCAGTGGACGACTTTGCGGTGGGCGGCCTGACAACCGAAGACGTCTCGCAGGTCGGGCGATGGCTGAAAGAGCGCGGGGTGGATATCCTCGACTGCTCTGCTGGCGGCGCTGTACCGGAAGCACGGGGCGCAATCGGAAACCGCACCGCTGAGCAGCCAAGGCTGGCCGGAGAAATCCGAAGCGGCTCAGGCCTTCCGGTGATGGCGGTTGGCGGAATATCCGCCCCCCATCAGGCTGAAACCCTGATCTCCAGCCAGACAGCTGATATCGTGCTCCTTGGCCGCGAGATGATGCGCAACCCGCATTGGCCTTTTCACGCGGCCAAGGCGCTTGAGGCGGAGGCACGGCATGTCTTGGCAGAGCAATACAGCTTCTTTGTAGGCGGATAAATCATCTACCAGAGTTTGGGCCGTTTGAAACTTCCAACTTGGAGCAAAAAGCCGCCCGGTCTCTCCATCGGACGGAAGCGTGATAGCTGTAAACCTAGGAGGCAAATTCTGCCCAGGGCGCGGTACCGTCCTGGGCGGGAAATCGAGGCATGACCGGTATAGGAAAGTTCGGAAACGACGGGTCCCGGAACTGAATTCTGCAACGGGACACTGCGCCGTCGCAGGTCGGCAAAGAGCCCAAAAACCGAATGCTGCGCGCCCGGCAAACGGCTGCATCCGGCAATCCGTTTTGGCTGGTTCAAATTACCCGCCCCAAGTGTCTGACAGAGTAAACCCATTCGGGAACGGATCGCTGGGGTCCATCCCGATTTGGGTAATACCATGAATCCAACACTGTCCGGTGACACGAACCCGGCTGCCCTGATAAGGGCCGATTTGAGCTTCCCCGGTCAACTCGGCACGAAATTCGCCACCAATGATTGAGCGTGTCGTAATTTCGTCGCCTGGCTCGATCTCTCCCTTCGCATGCAGCACGGCCATTGTGGAATTGGTGCCCGTCCCACAGGGCGAGCGGTCGGCGCGCGCCGGTTTGAGCGTCGTGCAATGGCGCATCGCCCCGTCCGTTTCACGAGAGCGGAACATGACATAGGCCAACCCATGCACCTCAGGGATATCAGGATGCGTGATGTCCGTTTGTTCGGCAATCTGATCCCGCAGAGCGACGCCGATCCCGGCAAGTGCGCGAGCGTTTTCCGGAGCAATCTTCAACCCGACCTGATCCACATCGACCAAAGCGTAAAACACACCGCCATAGCACAGATCATAGGTCACACGACCCCATTCAGCCGTCTCCACTGCGCTGGATGCGGCCACGAATGAGGGTGGCATGTCCAGGCTCACGCCCGTGACTTTGCCGTCCTTGCAAGTCGCGATCGCCTTTACCAGCCCTGCTGCTGTATCCAGTGTCACTGTGGTTTCCGGCTCAACCATCTCCATCATACCGGTTTCCAGAATGGCAGTGACTGCACACATGGAATTCGATCCTGACATGGCATGGGCCTGATCGGTTTGCAGGACAATCATCCCGAAATCGGCCTCCGGGCGACAGGCGGGCGGGATGAGCACAAAGGAATGGTTGGCCGCCGCACGCGGTTCGGAGCACAGCCAGCGGCGCAACGAGTCATCAACCTCGTTGATATGGGCCAGCTTGGCCGCCATCGTACCGCCGGGAATGTCCAAAACACCCCCGGTGATGACTCGTCCGATCTCACCTGCGCAATGAACATCGACGGTCTGCAGCGTGCGTTTCCATCGCATGGGCCTTACTCCTTGATGTACCAACCCCAGGGGGACGAGCGGTCATAGGTGGTGATCTGTTTGGTCTCCAGATAGTTGTTGAACCCCCATTCGCCCAATTCGCGCCCGATGCCGGATTGTTTGTAGCCGCCCCAGGGCGCCTCGGTGAAAGTCGGTTGCGAGCAGTTGATCCAGACAATCCCGGCTCGGAAAGCGCGCGCCACCCGTTCGGCCCGGTCCAGATCATTGGAGAGCACGGCCGCGGCAAGGCCGAAGCGCGAGGCGTTTGCCAGTTTAATGGCCTCTTTTTCGGTCGCAAACTTGCGGATGCAAACGACGGGGCCAAAGATTTCCTCGTTCCAGATCCAGGCGTCCGTGGGCACGTCGGTGAATATTGCGGGTTCGATAAAGCAGCCGTGTTCCAGACCTTCGGGAACGCCGCCTCCTGTGGCCAATGTGGCCTCTGATTTGCCCTTTTCGATGGCGGCCAGAACCTTTTCATGTTGCGATTGGCTGACCAGAGGCCCCAACAGCACGCCTTCGTCCAGGCCATGGCCGATCTTGATCTTTTGCGTTTCTTCAACCAGCCGCGCCATCAATGCGGGATAGATATCCTCGTGGATCAACACCCGGCTAGTGGCGGAGCAGACTTCGCCCTGGTTCCAGAATATTCCGAACAGGATCCACTCCACCGCTTCAGCAATCCCGGCGTCCTCGAACACCACCATCGGGGATTTTCCGCCCAATTCCAACGAGATGGTTTTGATGTCCTGCGCAGCGGCGGCCATGATGCGCGATCCTGTCGGCACTGATCCGGTAAAGGCCAGCTTGTCGACACCAGGGTGTTCGGTCAGGGGTTGGCCCGCGTCAGGGCCGAAGCCAGTGACAATGTTCAGAACGCCGTCTGGAAGCCCCGCATTTTGCGCAATTACGCCAAGCTCCAGGGCTGTCAGCGGGGTCAGTTCCGAAGGTTTCAGGACCATGGTGCATCCTGCGGCCAGCGCTGGAGCCACTTTCCAGGCTGCCATCAGCATCGGGAAGTTCCACGGAATGATCGCGCCCGCAACGCCGACAGGCTCCTTGACCGCCTTGGATTTGAACTTATCCATCGACAATGTGATTTCCTGCTCAGCATGGGTGTCGAAGCGTTCCGCCATGTCGGCGTAGAAGTGGAAACACCCGGCGGTGTCCTCAATGTCCCACACGGCTTCGGGCAGGGGCTTGCCGTTGTCGCGCACTTCCATGCGCGCCAGTTCATCTGTGCGGGTCGTGATCTCATTACCCATCTTGCGCAGGATGGCGGCGCGTTCAGCACCGCTCATCCGCGGCCATGGTCCGGTGTCGAAAGCGGCACGGGCGGCCTTTACCGCGGCATCAATGTCGGCTGCGCTGCCTGCGGCGACCCTGTGAAACACGGATCGGTCCGACGGGTCGACCACGTCGAGCATCTGGCCGGTTGCCGGCGCAACCCATGCGCCATTGATGAACAGTTGGTCTTGCATGCGCGGAATTCCTTCAGAAACGGTCTATTCGGTATGGGGACATATCGATCGCCGGACGATTGGCCGTGATCAGATCCCCCATCAGATGGGCACAAGTCGCGGCATAGGTCAGGCCAAGATGACCATGCCCCGTGGCGTAGAATACGCCCGGTGTTTTGGCCGAAGCCGACATCACCGGAATGGTGTCGGGAAAGGCGGGGCGATGCCCCATCCACTCGGTGAAATCCTCGACTTTCAGGTTCGGCAATGCCTCGCGCGCCCGGCGCACGGTGATTTTGGAGCGCCGGTAGTCGGGGGGGGCATCCAATCCGGCCATTTCCACCGTGCCGCCCACCCGGATCCCGTCTGCCGTCGGGCTGACCATGAAGGCCTTGGCGGGCCAGATGATGGAATGCGCCATTTCGATGCCCGGCGCCATGATCTGGGTGTGGTAGCCGCGTTCCGTCTCCAGTGGCATGGGCTCATCCAACAGTTTGGACAGACGGGCCGTAAAGGCGCCGGCGCAAAGGACCACGCCGTCCGCGCGCAAGACCTCTGTGCCCAAACGCACCCCTGAGATCCGCTCGCCGCGTTCAAAACCGGTTACATCCGCACGGCGCACGACACCGCCAAGGGCTTCGAACCTCTCGACCAACCGCCGAACGATCTTCAACGGGTCGGTCACGGTCCGGCTGTCTGGCAACAGCACGGCTTTGGCGATCTGGCTGGTGATTTCCGGCTCAAGCCTGCTGATGGCAGGCGCATCCAGCACTTCATAGTCAAACCTGAACCGGTCCAGCATGTCGATGCGCTCACGGTCAGCCTGGAATTCGGCCTCATTGGCGTAAAGAGACAGGCAACCCGTCTGCGACAGCTGATCCTCGATGCCGATCTCTGCCATCAACGCCCGTGTATCGGCCAGCGAGCGTTCGCACAACGCGGCCCCCGCTGCCTCCAAACGGCACATAGCAGAGGGACGGCTGGCAGCAAGAAAGCGGATGAACCACGGGATCAGGCGCGGCATGTAGCGCGGACTGACACGTACCGGCCCTTCCGGGTCCATCATCCAGCCGGGAATTTGCTTCCAGGTTGCGGGGCGTGCAACGGGCATGAATTCGGTCACTGCGATCGACGCCATGTTGCCGAAGGACGCACCTGATCCTGGGGGCTCCCGGTCAATCAGCGTCACCGCACGGCCCCGCTTTTGCAGATCATGGGCAATGGCGGCGCCGATCACTCCGGCCCCGACGACGATTGTGGATGTTGCCTGCGATGCATCCATGGTGCGCACCTCAAAAGTGGAACCCGAGAACCGCCAGAGCAGTTCCCGGGCTTTCGGGTCACATGGCCTGGATCGGTTCCAGGGCTACTTGCAGCGCTGTTTTCTCGTCCTCGGTCAGCGGGCCCAGAGGTGCCCGGCATTCGCCGACCGGCAGGCCCTGCAATTCGCAACCGTACTTGATCTTCTGCACGAATTTTCCGCTTTCCAGGATATTCATCGCGCGGTAGAGCTTGGCCATGATCTCTTTCGCCTTGGTCAATTCCCCCGCCTTGTAGGCACGGTCAAGATCGCAGCAAGCCTTGGCCAGGAAGTTCGACGGGCCACAAATCCAGCTGTCCGCCCCCCAGAACATGAAATCCAGCGCGATGTCGTCAGACCCCGAGATCAACTGGATCTTGCCCTCGTAACGGGTGGAAATGTCGATGGCGCGCTGCAACACGCCCGAGCTTTCCTTGATGCCGATGACGCGCGGATTGTCGGCGAAATGGTCCATCAGCTCAAAACTGATGTCCGACCCATCCTTTGCCGGGTAGCTGTAGAGCACAAGGTTCACATCGACCTCGGCCAGCACGGTTTCATAGTGCTTGATCAACTCATCCTGCGTCGGCCGGGTATAGAAGGGCGGCGCCAGCAGCACGTTGTCATAGCCGATTTCCTTGGCCATGGCGGTCTGCTTGATCACCTCGCGCGTGGCAGGCGCATTGGTGCCGGCAATCAGGGTTTCATCGTCACTGGCGAAATCCTTGACGAATTGCAGAACCTGGCGCCGTTCCTCGGTCGACTGGCTGAAGTATTCGCCGGTCGAGCCATTGGGCACCCACCCTGTGACCCCGGCCGCGCGGAAATGGGTCAGCAGTTTTTCGAACGCGCCGAAATCAATCTTGTTATTGGCGTCAAACGGGGTGACGAGGGCGGGCATGACGCCCGAGAGCTTCACATTGAAAGACATTGGTGTTTCCTCTTACCAGATGTCGGCGGGGTCCAGCCCCGAGGCATCGAACAGGCTGGTTGCGTTTAGATGACGGCGCGCTCGATCACACGTTCGCCTTTGGCAAAGCGCTCATAGAGAAATGGTGACAGGTCCATTGAGCGGAATTCACCATAGGTGATCTGCTCGGCCACACCGCGGCCCACAGCGGGGCCCTGTTGCGAGCCATGCCCGGACGACCCATTGGTGAAGTGGAAATTCGACACTTCGTCATGCGGACCGATGACCACGTTGTAGTCGAAAGTGTTGAAGTCATAGTGGCCCATCCAGAAATCGATGATCTCCACGTCCTTGAACTGCGGGATGCGGTTGGAGATGATCGGGTGTACCTTGTCTTCCCAGATAGTTTCCTCTGCCGAAAAGTCGTCGACTTCGACAGTGGCGTCTTCACCCAGCGGCGGACAGCCGACGAGGTAATCATCGCCAAACTGCCGGAAATGCACACCCGTCGGGTCGATGGTCAGCGGCAGGTCACGGTCAAGCGGCTCCTTTGCGCGGAAGATGAACGTGTATCGCCGCTTGGATTGGATATCGAGTTTCAGCCCGGCCATATCAGCGATTTGTCCAGCGCGGGTGCCAGAAGCGTTGACCACGGCACCGGCCTTGATCACTTCACCGGTGGCAAGGGTCACGCCGGTGACCTTGTCGCCTTCGCGGCTGATCGCGGTGACCGTGTTCTGAACATAGTCGACGCCCAGTTCGACCGACTTCTTAATCAGCCATTCGACCATCAGGGGCGCGTTGTAATACCCTTCGTCAACGGTGTTCAGACTGCCCGCTTCGATATCATCGAGCTTGTAGAAAGGATAGGCGGCCGCGATTTCGTCAGCCGTCACCATTTTGGTGCCCGCCCCGCATTCCTGCTGCACGCTTTGGTCGCGCTGAAGCACCTTGGTCAGGTCGGCATTGTCGGACAGATAGAGATAGCCGAAGTTGCGAATGCTGAGGTCTGGCACCTTCGGATCGCCGCCCAGGTTCTCCCGGAAATTGCGCACAAACTCTGCCGCATATTGGCCGATCTTGACATTGATCGGGTTGGCGAACTGCTGGCGCATGCAGTTGTTCGACGCCCCGGTTTGCGCCTTCGAGAAGGTCGGATCGGGCTCGACCACCAGAACCTTGCCCTTGAAATCAGGGTTCGAGGCCAGGAACCACGCGGTGCAGGCGCCCATTGTTGCGCCGCCGATGATTACGGCATCATAGGCGTCGTGTTTCGGGGTTGCAGAAAACACAGGGAGATCCATCTCCCAGGAGGAGTCTTTCGACGTCGGCTTCATGATTTTGTCTTTCGTAGCTGGAGCCCGGATTAGACCGAGCGGGTGATGCCGCCATCGACGCGGATGTTCTGCCCGGTGATATAGGCGCCGCCGTCTGAGGCGAGGAAACCCACGGTCGCGGCAATCTCGTCATAGGATTTGCCGTAGCGCTCCATCGGGATCTTTGCCAGGAAATCAGGATTTTCCGGCAGGCTGTCAATGAAGCCAGGCAGCACGTTGTTCATGCGCACGTTGTCCGCGGCGTATTTGTCAGAGAACAGCTTGGTATAGGCGGCCAGTCCCGCACGCATCACACCCGACGTCGGAAAGACCGCGTCGGGTTCAAACGCCGCGAAGGTCGAAATGTTGATGATCGTACCGGATTTTTGTTCGATCATGATCGGGGCGACAATCCGCGCGGCACGCACAGAGTTCAGAAAATAGACTTCCAACCCCTCGTGCCAATCTTCGTCGCTGATCTCCAGAACGGGCGCGCGGGGGCCGTGGCCGGCCGAGTTCACCAGCACATCGACGCGGCCCCATTTTTTCATGACGGCATCGACCAGTTTCTGCATGTCTGTACTGGACTTGTTGGTGCCCGTCACACCGATGCCACCCAGTTCCTGCGCCAGAGCCTCGCCCTTGCCGGACGAAGACAGAATGGCGACGTTGAAGCCATCGGCAGCAAGGCGCCGGGCGCTGTCTGCCCCCATGCCACTGCCGCCACCCATGATGATTGCCACTTTCTTGCCAGCCATTTTCCGTCTCCGTGTGTTCGATATTGTCGATCTACGTCCAACATGGCGCTCATCGGAACGTTTGACTAATCAGTAATTCTGCCTTAACCCTGTAGAAATTCTATCTTCTTGGGTGAGAGATGACGCGCAAGTTGCCACCATTGAACGCCCTGAAGGCCTTCGAAGCTTCAGGACGCCACCTAAATTTCAGGCTTGCCGCCGACGAGCTTGGTGTCACGCAAGGTGCTGTTGCCCAACAAGTGCGCGCCCTTGAAGACTTGTTAAAAATCAAATTGTTCGAAAGGCAGGCAAGAGGACTCTCCCTGACCGACGACGGCCGGAAATACCTCCCACCGATCCGCCGCGCTTTTGACATGATGGCCGAGGCGACCGGCAACCTGTCGCCACAGAATACTGCCATAACGATCAGTTCCACCCCCTCCTTTGCTACACGATGGCTGGTGCCCAAGCTGGGGGATTTCGCTCAGGATCATCCTGATATTCGAGTTCGCCTGGATGCGTCGAACGCTCTTGCGAACTTTCAAACCGACGGGGTCGACATCGCCATTCGGCAGGGCAAACCACCGTTCGGGCCGGGGCTGTTTGCGGTGCCCCTTTTCGACGCAGAACTGATTGCTGTTTGCCACCCGGACCTTGCCACGGGGCCCAATCCGATCCGATCACCAAAGGACTTGCTCAAACACGTTTTGCTTGAAGATACCCATGGCCAATGGCCGCTGTTTCTCGAGGCAGCACTCGGAGAGCTTGCGGTATCGGATTCTAAGACCATGGCGTTCAGTCAAACCTCTTTGGCCATTGATGCAGCACTTGCCCGACAGGGCGTTTGTCTGGCCAACCGCGAGTTTGTGGCAGCCGACCTGCAGGCCAACCGCCTGAGCCAGCCCTTCGCTTTTTCGATGACAGCCGATGAAGGATACTTCGTCGTGGCCCCTCGTACGCCTCGGAAGCCCACAGCTGTCGCGACTGTTAGGGATTGGTTGATCGCGCAGGTAAAACCCATGGGAGGCAGGGATTCTTAAAACTGCCCAATTGCATGAGAGTCAGCTTCAGTCGTAGCATGACTGGAATCCGCCATTCACGTCTTTGGTGCAAAAGCCGGATTTGTCCATGCTGCGTGAATTCAAGGTTTCAGATTTTCTGCGACCCTCCTGAAAGGCCGCATTCTCGTCTGCTATGCAGCGGGCGACATTTGGCGGTGCAGCGGATCGGCGCGCTGCGCGCGCACGCAGCATGTAAATCAAATTCACACTCTGG
>NZ_LUKH01000041.1:0-28308 GCF_001593695.1 Leisingera sp. F5
GCCCTGGGTCAGGCACTGTTACGGTGGCGGTATGAACTCAACCTCATCGGCGGCGGCATCGTGATCCTGTTCGGGTTGTTCATGATCGGCGCGGCGCGGATCGGCGCCATGGAACGGGATTTTCGACTTCATCTCGACATCCCCGGCGGCAGGCCGACAGCGTCCTATGTGCTGGGCCTCGCCTTCGGCTTCGGCTGGACACCCTGCATCGGACCTATTCTCGGCGCGATCCTCACTGCCAGCGCGGCGAGCGCCACGGTTGGTCAAGGTGTCGCCCTGCTGGCAATTTATTCTGCCGGCCTCGGTGTACCGTTCCTGATGGTTGCGAGTTTCACCGATCGGCTCGTTGGTCGATTGCGCGGCGCCAGACGGGTCGGTCGCCGCCTGCATCAGGCCGCCGGTGGGGTCATGGTCGTGATGGGACTTGCGATGATGACCGGGAAGCTCACCTCGCTAGCTTACTGGTTGCTCGATGTCTTTCCGATCCTCGGGAGGATCGGATAAGAGTTACATGATCGTCAAACGCGGAGAACCGATCCGGAGATCAAGCCTGTCTGTTGAACAGCCACTAGTACAAGGTCGGGATCACAAGTGCATTCGACTTGCACAAGTCGGCAGCCCGCCAACCAGTCAATCCTGGCGGTTGGATCCAGCGCATGAATGTTCCGGGCGAGGTCACTGTATTCGGCCTCGCCGGCGTAGAAAGGGGCATCGATGATCAGCTTCCGGTTCATGGTCAGACAGTATGCAGTGTTCCAGTGGTGGAAGGTCAACTCCCATCCGCCGCAGCGGGAAAGCTCGGCGACATCCTTGCCCAACGTCTGCACGGCGAGCCTCAGCCCCTCAACCGTGGTGAGATACGGAAAGTTCGTCTCGCCAAGTGTCTTCGTCATCATCCCGGATATCAGGGCCATGGCCAGTGTCTGAACGCTGTCCAAGCCTTCGGATGCCAGAAAAACGCCCCCGAGCAGCCTGTCAGTCTGCGCCTCGGCCACAAGCTTGATCAGTCCCCGCGTGTCACGGGCCGCAACGCGCGGGGCACATTTCCGAGAGTCAGAACGCTGGTCTTTACCTCATGCTCCACAGCATGCGCTTCGGTCTCGTTGAGGGAGCTGTTCCGGTAGGGGGCGGAATCGTAGGTTAGAGAAACCGGCCGTTCGTGAAACGCACAGCGAATGCTACTGAAGCCCAAAAGAGAAGTGCTAGATTCATGCTGCGTGCGCTCACGGCACTGCCGTCGCCGCAACGGCGAAAAACCTGTTGGTGCTGAGCAGCGAAAACAGCAGGCGTCTACGTATCCTGCAGCGAGATCAATGCTGGAACCAACTGGGGCGGTGCAACCTGTCTTTTACCCAAGCTGCTCGTACGTCCGGTTTTTGCCTGTTGCACCGTTCATCGTTCTCACATGAGGGGTAGAACCCACATTAATTTCGGGGAAAGTTCATGAAGCGCCGCCGAGTGGACTAGGGCGGGGGAGCCGCTCGCCGTTCGGCATTGCAGCCGTCGTGGAATCTTGAAAAACTCCGTTCAGGAATACCGCTTGTGCAAGGCGGAGTTAACCGCTTCCGACGCGAGCACAAGCACGACGATGGCCAGGGTCACCGTCGCCGCCTTGTCGTATTGAAACGAGCGCACGTAGGTCTGGACATAGAGCCCGATCCCGCCCGCACCGACAATGCCGAGGATCAGGCTCTCGCGCAGGTTCAGTTCGAAGCGGAACACAGTGTCCCGCAGGATAACCGGTGCCATCTGCGGCCAGATCGCCCACCGAAGCTGCTGTGCCCGGCTGGCACCCGCGCTTTCCAGCGCCGCCACCGGAGCGGCGGCCACATTGTCGATCGCTTCGGCATAGAATTTCGCCAGCATCCCAGTCGCATGAAAGGTGATGGCGAGGATTCCGGGCAATGGCCCAAGCCCCACCGCACCGACCATAAGCATCGCCACCAGGATCAGCGGAATGGAGCGGATCATTGCCAGAAGCCCGCGCACCGGGCGCCAGACGGCTGCGGGCACCAGGGTCTCGGCCGCAAGAACTGCCAGCCCGGCTGACAGGATGACCGCAAAGAATGTGCCGAGGATGGCAATTCGTAGGGTCTCCGCCAGGCCTCGCATAACTTCGCGCCAAACCGACAGGTCAGGCGGGATCATCCGCCCGAGGAATTCGCCCAGGCGCGCGCCTGCGCCAGGCAGCTTTTCCAGGCCCATTTCTGCGCTTGCGACGGACCAAAGAATGGCCAGGGCAAGCACGAACCAGATCAGTGCCCGGTTCATCAGCTGACCACACGCAGCCCGGCGCCGGGAGCCGTGCCATGGTAAAGTTCGGCGATGTCGTCGCTGGTCACCTGACCTGAGGCCTTGTCGAACTGCACACCGCCCGCGTGCAACCCGACGATCCGGTCAGCAAAGCGGCGCGACAAGTCTGGCTGGTGCGAACTGAAGACAACTCCGATGCCGCGTTTGTCAGCCGCGCCTGTGATCAGCCCGAGGATCCGTTCCGCATGGGCCGGATCAAGGTTGCTCACCGGTTCGTCGGCAAGGATCAGCCTGGGCTCCTGCGCAAGGCATCGGGCTATTGCCACCCGCTGCCGCTGACCGCCCGAAAGCTGGTCCGCCCTGCGCCGGGCCAGATCGGAGAGCCCGGTATCTTCGAGTGCTGCAGCGACTTTGAGGTGATCCTGCTCGCCGAACCGACCCCAAAGGGAAGGCCAGATGCGCATCCGGGAAAGCCGCCCGTTCATCACATTCTGATAGACGGTCAACCGGTCAACCAGCGCAAATTCCTGAAAGATAAACCCAACGCCGGTGCGCTGCTCACGCGCCGACGCGTGCGTTGCCGAAAGCGGCACCCCGAGCACTTCGGCTTCACCGCTCCAGCCGCGCAGGCGGCCGTCGAGCAGTGCGAGCAGGGTGGACTTCCCCGCGCCCGACGGGCCAAGCAGCGCCACCCGTTCACCTGCTGCAGCGCTGAGCGACACGTCACGCAGCGCCGCGGCGCCGTCGAAGTGATGGGACACTGCATTCAGGGTGAAGGCTGCTGTCATTTCAGATACCCGTAGCGCCGTGCGGTCTCACGCACGCCCTCATAGACGCCCCGGTCCGCCGCAATGTAGCCGTCCGGCCCATAGAGATACGCCAGCAGGTAACGGTTGCCTGGCTCATTGAGCAGGAGCATGGTTTCGACGAATTTGGCCTGCACGCCCTTGTCCAGGCCGGGCCGGGCGACAACCGCATGGCTTGGGATCTGTTCGCTTTCGGCCAGGACTTTGACCTCTGCTTGCTGCTCCGGTGTCAGCAGAAGATCGGCATACTGGCTGGCGCCGGCGGCATCCACGAGGCCGTTCGCCATGGCCTGCATCGCCTGCTGATAGCCCCCGGCAAAGAACTTCCGGCCAAAGAAATTATCCGCATCGGCGGCATCGGCAATGAGCCCCTCGCGCACGAACAGGTCAAGCGGGTAGAGATAGCCGGACTCCGACACCGGATCGGCAAAGGCAATGTCGTGCCCTTTGAGGTCGGCCAGTGTTTCGATCCCGCTGTCTTTGCGCACGAAGACCCGGCCCGCATAGCTCGGCTGCCCGCGGTAAACTTCGGACAGCAACGGCACGGCGCCAATCTGATCCTCAGCCAGAACAAAAGGCAGGGCGCCCATGAAAGATATGTCAGCATCGCCATTGCGCAGCGCCTCTACGGCGGCGGCATGGTCGAAGGTCACAAACCCCGTAACCGGCACTCCCATCCTTTCGGACAGCCAGCTCGTGACAGTCTCGATGTCACCCAGCAGCTTTTCGGGGTTCTCTTGCGGGATGAAGGCCAGTTTCAGCGCCTCGCCCGATGCCAGCGCAGGCATGGCGAGGGTTGCGGCAGATACGGCTAGAAAATTGCGGCGCGACAGCATCAGAACATCCTCTCGTCAATATCGGCTTGCATCGCCTTGAACAGATCCCACTGGCGGCCTGCCTCTTCCCAATCGCCTGCGGCACTGGCATCACCGACAGCCCGCAGAATAGCGGAGAACTCATAGATCTCCGGCTTGGAGCTCTGATTGACCATGACGCTTGCATCCGCCGCCAGATCGGGGGCGACCGTATCCACCAGCAGCGCGATGTTTTCGGCATCGCGCATCGGCAGCAACGTATCCAGGGTACTTGCGAAAGTGGTCAGTTCTTCCCAGGACAGGCGGAACACGCTGTCGCGGCCTTCAAACGCCTGATATGGCTCCTCGCCATCTCCAACAGCCTCGAGATAGGCGGTCAGATCGGCACGCTGCGCCGCATCCAATCCCAGATCCTTGCTGTCATCGAACCAGTCCACCACGCTGGCCAGCGTTTGCAGCGACCCGTCGTGCATATAGGGCGCGGTGAAGTTGATATTGCGCAGGGTGGGCGTTTCAAAGTGGATTGGCGTGCCGCCCGGGAAGGGGGGCTCGGCGGTGCCGATGTCGTAGGTAAGACCGTCGCGGAAGTTACGCTCGGGCGTGTGGCACGAGGCGCAGGAGCGGTCACCCAGTCCGGCAAATTCTGTGTTGAACAGCTCTTCCCCGCGCTTGGCCGCGTCCGAGGCCAGATCCGTCAGCCTGCCCGCCCTGTCGATTTTCGGATTCGGAAGAAAGTCGAATTGCTTGACATAGGCCTCCAGCGCGTCCAGCTGGAAGGGGGTCGGTTCCTCCCCGGCAAACTCGGTCACAATCACATTGCGGATGAACCGCCGCAAGCTGGGCTCGCGTCCGTCGCGCCCATAAGGCGCGGTAAAGCGGATACCCCGCATCGAAGGCGTATCCAGATGATCGTCCACCCGGTCATTGAACATCGGGTTGAAGAAGGACCCGTCCACATCCATGCCGCCCGCGTACTTCGATAATCCAGGAATAAAAAATTCCCGGTTCACATCTGAGCGGTTGTGGCAGGTGGAGCAGGCAATACCCAGTTCGCGGGCAGGGCCGCCAAAGATTTCCGGGCTGTCGAACAGCATGTCCCCATAGGCAACGAGCGGCAGGTTGGCCTCATCCTCACCCGCCTCTTCGAATTGCAGCACCAGCCGGGGCAGTTCCCGCTGATCGGCGATATTCGACCCCGGCGGCAACGTTGCAGGCAGTGTCACCGGCGTTCCTGAGCGCACCGCGCTTTCGGGGACCGGGGTTAGCTTTTGGCGTTCCGCATAAGCAGCAGGCAAATAATTCTCTGTCAGATAGGTTTCGAGCGTTGCACGTGCTGCGGCAAAGCGCTCTGCATCGGTCTCTTGTGACCCATGGCCAAGCACGCCAGCGGTGCCGAGCGAGGAGTTCAGGACGAGCCATGCCCGCCCCAGATCGCGCGCGGCTTTGGCATCCGCTGCCTTGATGCCGTCCTCGAACGCCCGGAACAGCGCTTCGGCCCTAGCAATCTCATGCGCTGCGTTGGGCTGTCCAAGCGCAGTCTCTGCCGCCGCCAGGTGACGCAGGATACCCTGAGCCACGGCAGCCGTGGCCGCCTCGAACAGCGCCTGGCGGTCTTGTGCAGCAAGCGCCGCGCTGATCGCGCCGGCCTCATCCGGGGTCACCCGCGACATGGCATCTTCAGGCAATGCGCTGCCTGGCGCCGGCGCGGTCCAGCTGTTTTCGATTTTTTCCCAGGGAACCGGGGTCAGGTTCCCCATGAACAGTGTCAGGCGATAAGCGGCAGAGCGCGGCGCCCAAGGGGCCTGCTCGATCGCTGTGGCCCCCGCGGCCACCGGCAATAGGCCGACCAGTGCCGTTGTGATGAGGTTTTTCATGGCTGAGCCTACAAATGTTAGCTTTGGCTAAATTGTGTGGCTTCTTCTATGCCGTTGTCAACCCGCTTTGTTGCAGGCATACAGGGAGGCCAGACCGACTTGCGACTTTATGAGCGACATGACCAAAACAGATGAAAACGGCCTCAGCCGAAGCCCTGATGAACAGGCAAGCAGTTTTGAGGCTGTACGCTCGGCTCATCAAAGCGAGATGGTCGAGGATTATGTCGAACTGATTGCTGAGCTAATACACCTGAACGGCGCGGCGCGGCCTGTTGAAATCGCCGAGCGGCTTGGCGTCACCCAGCCCACGGTCTCCAAGAACCTGAACCGCCTGAAACGGGAAGGGCTGATCCTGCAAGAGCCCTACCGCTCAATACGCCTGACGGAAGATGGCCGCCAGCTGGCCGAAGCCTGCCGTAAGCGTCATAGGATCGTGGTGGAATTCCTCGTGGCTATCGGCGTATCGCAAGAGGTGGCTGAATTTGATGCCGAAGGGATCGAGCACCACGTCAGCGAAGAAACCTTGGCTGTGTTCCGTGCCTTCACCCAGGAACGGGATAAGAAGTAACTTGTTGCTCGCTTGCTCGGAAAGCGCCGGCCAGCAGGTTCATAAGATACTCAGAAGTGCCCCTGTAATTCTTCAAGGTGTCCGCAATCCGAGGTTGTTAGGGCAGCTTCCTGCATTAGGACGAAGTCGCTGGCGCAGAGGTAATGAGCGGGTTTGCTCAGATCGCAAAGAAGACACGGATTCGAAGTCGATTTGAGCGGTACCGTCATCATGCGGCATCCTGATTTTCCCCGTGGCGGTGATTGGCCAAATCCAGACCAGGAATACGCGGGACGCGCCCGGACCGTATTGCGCGGACACGAGCATTCATCCAGTGGCGGATGACCTTGCGAAAGAGCCAGTCACGCAAAATTCCGAACGCCTGCCGGTGATCCCGGTAGAAATCGTCCGGCGCGTCGAATGTTCCAAAATCCCGGGCGATACCGATTTTCTGAATGTAGGTGTCGCCGCCTGTCCAAGCGACTGGCGGTGCGCTTAAACAACTGGTTCCGGCGCCATAGCCGCATAGGCTTTCGGAACCGGCAAAGGTGACCTGGAGCGTCCCTAAGAATGACTCGTCAAGGATAAAACCCTCGAGATTGACCCAGCCTTCCTCTGTCTCGGCCTCCACCCAGGAATGCAGGATCTCGTCTGGCGCAATTGGATAGACGATCTCTGGCACCACGCCCCGCTGCAGCTCCTTGTGGATTGTGAAACCATGCAGACGGCACCGCACACCCACTCCGCGCAAAAGCGCCATGAGCAGTGTGCCCTTGGTGTTGCACTGGCCGTAGCCGTCGGCGAGAACCCTGGAGGCAGGGATGTCGTCCGCGCGATTGTAACCAAAGGCAATCTCATTGCGTACGAAGTCGTAGACCTCGCCAATCTGCTCATGCTGCGCCAGATCCTTCCACCCGCGATCCGTGATGAGCCCGGCGATAGCCGTATGTTCAAAGTCCAATAGCCTCGTAGGCTGAAGAAGCGGATCTTCGGGATACACTGCATCTCTCCTCGAATCGTGTGAGAAGAAGTGTAACTGCTACAGTGACTGTAGCTTCAAGCACTTTTCGTCGATCCCCCCCCGCAGTCCGCAGGCCTACTCAGATTTGGCAGTGTCAGGGAACCCGGACCTCATGTAGGCGATGATCATCCAGATTCCTTGCTCGCTGAGTTCGCCTTCGAAAGCAGGCATGTCAGTGCCGAAACGCGCGCCGCCTCGCATAAGTGAGAGCTGCACTCATGCCCCGATCTCGTCGTGCTCGGTCAGACATTCGGCATGATCGCGGAGCACCTCTAGTACCCGGCAATCCGATGTCTTGCCGCCGCTGCATTCATGCACCATGCGTTCGAGTTCTGTGCGCAGTGCCTCCAGGCGGGCAATCCGCTGATACACCTGCTTCAACTGCCGCCGGGCTATAGCATCGGCTTCGTCGCAGGACCGGTCCGGATGGTCGCTCAGATCGAGAAGTTCCCGGATTGCATCCAGAGAAAAGCCGAGCTGGCGTGCGTGACGGATGAAGGACAGCCGGTCAAGTTCGGCCTCGCCATAGCGCCGCTGACCGCCTTCTGTCCTCCCTGGCTCAGGCATCAGGCCTATCTGTTCATAATAGCGGATCGTCTGGACTTTGGTGCCAGTTTTCTTTCCCAAACTGCCAATCGT
The DNA here is from genome assembly GCF_001593695.1 of Leisingera sp. F5. NCBI lineage: Bacteria > Pseudomonadati > Pseudomonadota > Alphaproteobacteria > Rhodobacterales > Roseobacteraceae > Leisingera > Leisingera sp. F5. Next base: position 7,956 of record NZ_LUKH01000041.1, read on the forward strand.
GAGCATGTGTACCCCCAGGAAGCTACAGTCCTAGTAGATTTAAGTGGGTTTGGTGCGGGCCACAACTCTATTCACAGACGCGCAAAAAAGTCCCTTTCCTATAGAAAATACCAGTTGAACCTCTAGTGGCTGCAGGGTGTAGACGCGCAAAAATACGTGGAATCAGAAACGGGCTGCTTGCATTGAGACTTAAACTCCTTCGGAAAATCCTCTGGGCACTGGCGGCTGTCGCGGCAGTTGCATTAATTTGGCTTATGCTATGGGCGGACTATCGCGCCGATCAGGCCCGTGAGAGCCAGGCTGCCTTCCGCGCGGCCTTCGAACTCACGGACCATCAAGGGATGCCCCGAACGCAGGAAGACTTCGCCGGGCGGTGGATGCTGGTCTTTTTTGGCTTCGCAAACTGCCCTGATGTCTGCCCGACGACACTCGCTGAGGTCGCCGCCGTTATGGAAGGGCTCGGTCCGGACGCCGGGCAGGTCCAGCCGCTCTTCATCTCGATTGATCCCGAGCGCGATACACCTATGGCGCTCGCAGATTTTGTCCCGCGCTTTGAGGCCGGCATCATCGGTCTCACGGGGACCCCGGACCAGATCGACCGGACTGCGAAGAGTTTTCATATCTTTTACGAGAGAATCGAGGAGGCCGCGGCCCCCGACGGTTACACGATGGGGCATTCCTCGCAGCTGTTCCTCTTCGATCCTGAAGCTGGCTATGTCACGGCGTGGCCCTATGGCACGCCGGCAGAGGAAATCGTATCCGATCTGAGGGAGCAGATTTCCTCATGACATTCAGGCTCTCATCCGATGCGGCGCTCGCAGCCGCATGGATCGTCGCACTAGTTTCGTCACTTGCCGTTCTGTTTATTGGCGAGGTCTTGGGACAGACGCCCTGTATCCTCTGCTGGTTTCAACGCGCCTTCATGTTCCCGCTGGCGGTTGTGCTGGGTCTCGGGCTCTGGTGGCAAGACGGGCTGGCCGGCCGCTACGGCATCGCGCTTTCTCTGGCCGGCGGTGCCATCGCACTGTGGCATCTCGGCCTCTTCTGGGGACTCATTCCCGAACGTATCCAGCCCTGTACAGCTGCAGGACCGTCCTGCACCGACGAAGGCCAGCTTGCCCTCGGCGTACCAATCCCGCTGCTCTCGTTCCTGGCCTTTGCTCTCATCGCCACCCTGTCAGCCGCTTCTTTAAAGGAAAATACCGAATGAACCGCCGCTCTATGATCCTTTCCGTTCCCGTATTCGCAGTCGCGGCCTTTGCGGGTGCCGCTTGGTATGCAACGCGGTCAGAGCCCGTAGGGGAGGCCACCTCGGTCACCCCAGAAATTGCCGACGCTTTGATCCGGCCCTACTCCCCGATTCTCGGCCCTGAGAACGCTCCCGTGACGATCGTGGAGTTCTTCGATCCTGCGTGCGAAGCCTGCCGCGCTTTCTACCCGGTCGTGAAGGGCATTATGTCCGAACATGGCGACGCCGTGCGTGTGGTGATCCGCTACACACCGTTTCACGGGGAAGCTTCGGAAGAAGCGATCCAGGTCCTCGAAACAGCACGTATGCAGGGGGTCTTCGAGCAGGTTCTGGAAGCGGTACTGCGGGATCAGCCCCTCTGGGCGTCCCACGGAGCGCCCGAGCCCGGCCTCATCCTCCAGATCGCTGCGGGCGCCGGCCTTGACGCAGAGGCCGCGCAGACGCAAATGCGCGCGCCGGATATCGTGGGCATTCTCAATCAGGACCGCGCCGATGTTGAAGCCGTGGGCGTGAGCCAGACGCCGACCTTTTTCGTGAACGGCAAGCCGCTCTCCCCTTTCGGCGAGGCAGAATTGCGCGCGCTGGTCGCAGAGGAAGTCGCGGCAGCCAAAAGCTGACGGAAAATCTGAAAGGAAAGATAGCGAGATGAAACCGGTACTTCATGCTGCTCTTGCAGTACTTGCCCTGCCACTCGGCACCGCCTCTGCCGCGCTGGCCGGTTCCGGCCAAGTGAGCATCGAAAATGCCTGGTCGCGGGCATCAATCGGCACCAGCCGTCCCGGAGCTGCCTACATGGAGATTTTGAACACGGGCGATGAGACGGTCATCCTGACGGGACTCAAGACTGATATTGCCATGATGCCCGAAATCCACCGGAGTTCGACAAACGAACAAGGCGTCAGTTCAATGGCTCCCGCGGGTGACGTTTCCATTGCACCAGGTGAGACAGTCGCGCTGGAGCCCGGCGGTCTGCACGCCATGCTGATGAAGCTTCAGCGTCCGATGAAGGAAGGGGAGACTTTTCCGCTGTCGCTCATCTTTTCGGACGGTGGCGGGGTATCAGTCGAAGTGCCGGTTCTTGGCATCGCAGCGCGCGGCCCGGAAAACTGATGCGGCGGCGTTCGGCTCTCGGATATGGCGCGGCGGCATTTGGTGCGGTCGGCCTGGCACTTTTCCTGGGCTGGTGGCGTGTGGACGGCCCCGGCGCACCAGAGCCCATGGGCCAGCGGCCCTCGCCGCTTACGGAGATGGACTTCCGCCTGACTGACCACACAGGGCAGCCTGTCGGCCCTGATACGCTGGCCGGGCGCCCGTCGATGGTATTTTTCGGCTTTACCTACTGTCCTGACGTCTGCCCCACGACGCTCTCGGACATCTCCAGCTGGCTGGACGTGATGGGCGAAGACGCCGAGCAGCTGAACATCATCTTCATCACGGTCGATCCCGAGCGCGACACCGTCGACGCTATGGCGGAGTATGTCGGCTACTTCCATCCGGCGATCCGCGGCTGGACCGGTCCGGAAGCGCAGATCAAGCGTGCAATCGAAGGCTTCCGCGCGACCTATGAGAAGGTTGAGGGCGAGGATGGGCGATACACGATGAACCATACGGCGAGCGTCTTCCTGTTCGACGCCGAGGGGCGCTTCGTCAGCACTATCGACTACCACGAACCGAGGGAATTCGCAGTTCCGAAAATCCGGCGCGCAATGAATGAGAAACCGGAGGGAGCGACATGAGAATGAGGTGCCTGATGGCCAAGCTGGCAGTTACGGGCGGGGTTTCGGCGGCGGTCGCAGTGGTCGCGACCTCCTACTCAACGGAGCCTGTGCAGCCGACCCTTGCCGATGCTGGCGTTTGGGAACCTGCGCCCCTCACGTCGCCCAGGTTTGTGGAAAGACCCTCTTACATACTTGCTCGCGCGCAGCCTAAAATTGCGCCGGACTTTCGTCCGCCGTTCCTCCCGGTCGTGGTAAGGAATGATGCTCCGCTGGCTGCCATTGAGCCGTCACTCACCACATGGTCACGCAAAATAGCTCCGGGTGAGACACTTGATGCGGTTTTGGCCGAGGCCGGGCTTGCCGCCACCGACCGCGCTGAGATCGCTCTTGCGCTTGGTGCAGAATACGATCTCCGCCGGCTGCGCCCTGGTCACACAATCACTGTCCTATCCACGGCAGATGGACGCCCTCGCAACGTGACCCTCGCTGTCGAAGAGGGCATACGGATCGAGGCAGTTTTCGGCGAACAGCCTGCAACCCGGGTTGTGGCTCCTGAACCTGAAATCGTGACCCTTGCTGGCGAGGCCAGGATCGACTCCTCGATCTTCGCTGCTCTGGACAATGCGGGGATGCCTGCGCGTTTCGCCGTCGATCTGGCGCAAATGCTCGGCGGCACAGTAGATTTACGGCGCGAACTAAGCGGTGGCGAGACTCTGCGCCTTCTCTGGCGCGAGGCGCGGATCGCGAACAAGGCTATCCGCCAACCCGAAATCTCGTTTGCTGCACTGGACCTTGGAGACGCTCTCTATGAAATAGCCTGGCCAGAGGATGGGACCGGCAAGGCCACAATCTATCTCGATGGCGAGGTGCTGCGTGTCTTTTCCCAGCCCGTGGAGGGCGCGCGGCTCACTTCTGTCTTCGGCCGCCGCAAACACCCAGTCTATGGCAATGTCCGAATGCACACTGGCGTCGACTTTGCTGCAGCGCTCGGAACGCCTGTCCGCGCCACGGCGCCCGGTCGTGTTGCGTTTATTGGATGGCGCGGTGGCTATGGCCAGGTTATCGAGATCGCCCATGGCGCAGACACACTGACCCGTTACGCTCATCTCAGCGCCGTGCCCGAAGGCTTTACCGAGGGCCAGCGCGTGTCGGCCGGGGATACCATCGGCCGGATCGGCGCGACGGGAACTGCGACCGGCCCCAATCTGCATTACGAGGTGCGCGTAGACGGCCGCCCCACTGACCCGCTCTCCGATGACCGGCTCGCCGAGGCCGCCGGGCGCGCAATTCCGGACACTGCCGCGCTTACACGCCTGAAAGCGGCACGCGCCAGGCTCGAGGAGCAGCTCGCCAGCGTGATCGCCACGAACTCTAACGAAAGCCTTTGACCATGAAACGACCGATCGCCGCCCTGGCATGTGCTCTTGCTCTGCTGCCCGCCGCACAGGCGCTGGCCCAAGCGACGCCCATCGATGTAAAAAAAACCAATGGCTGCGGTTGCTGCCTCGCCTGGATGAAACACCTGGAGGAAAACGGGTTTGCTCCAAGCGGAGAAAACATGTTCGCAGGGCTGCTCGTGCGTTTCAAACTCGACAACGGCGTGCCGCAGCGCATGGTCTCTTGCCACACAGGTCTCACCGAAGGTTACGTAATTGAGGGGCATGTGCCCGCGGCCGACATTCGCCGGCTCCTTGCCGAACGTCCCGACGCTGTGGGTCTTGCCGTGCCCGGCATGCCGCTCGGCTCACCTGGCATGGATCAGGGCAGTTGGCGCGAGGCCTACGATGTGTTCCTGATCAACAATGACGGCTCGACCGAAGTCTACGCCAGTTACACCGGCAACTGATCAGCACGGCTGCACGGGGCCGGAGATCGGAACCGATTACCCCTGTTCGCTTGGCCTTCCCGGCAATCTCGCAACCAGTTCACTTGATGATCTCAGATCGGTTTCGTATTTACGGGCCGAGTATACCGATGGCTTTGAAGTGATCGTGATGGTGTTTGCAATCGCGGCCTTCAATGCCGCACTCAAGCACCATTTTCTTGACTGCCCGCATAGGCGCGAGATCTAGGCATATATTTCGATGGGCGTCCCGTCCCGCACCATTGCATAGACCTCTTCGATCTGACGGTCGGAAACGGAGATGCAGCCTGCGGTCCAGTCGCGTTTGTTCATTGGATCAATGCCCCGCCGCGGCCCGCCATGGATGAAGATGTCACCGCCTGGAGATTTGTCCTGTGCCGCTGCAAATGCGATATCCGCCTCGTTTGGATAAGAGATGCCGATGGAGAGATGGAACAGACTGTCAGGATTGCGCCGGTCAATGAGATAGGCTCCTTCGGGCGTTCGTCCATCACCCTCAAATTGCTTATGGCCTTCCGGTGCAAACCCCAGCCCGACCGGATAGGTGCGCAAAACACCCTCAGCGCCATCCAAAAAAAGCAAACGTTCTGATTTGTAGAGCCGCAAACGGGTAACCTCGGGCCCGGTATACTTGCGGAACTTGCTTGCACAGCCGGATAGGAGCGCAGCAATGCCGCCCAGTAGAATTATGCGTCTCGGAATTCTGTAGATCATCGCTGCCCGATGCAATATTTGACGGCTTGTTGCCACAAGCCTAGTTGAAGGGCCGGCACCAAATCAATGACCGTGTGCCAAAGCGCCGTGCGCCATTTGTTCGCCCACCGGCTCGCCGCCTTTCGGCGGCGACTTGTGGCGGCCGCCTGCGTTCAGCAGCCGCAGCGCATTGGCCACCACCAGCAACGAGACGCCCACGTCCGCCGCAATGGCCCCCCACATCGAGGCCATACCAAAGGCGGTCGCCACGACAAAGGCGGTTTTCGTCGCTAGCGAAAGGCCGATGTTCTGGCGGATGATGCTCATTGTGCGGCGTGAATGGGCAATCAGCCACGGCACTTTGGCGATGTCGTCGGTCATCAGCGCGATGTCCGCCGTCTCGATGGCTGCGTCCGAGCCCACGGCGCCCATGGCGATGCCGTAATGTGCCCGCGCCATGGCAGGGGCGTCGTTCACGCCGTCTCCGATCATGGCAACAACCGAATGACTGTCCACCAGGTTCTCGATGGCAGCTACCTTGTCTTCGGGCAGCAGTTCGGCACGCACCTCGTCGATACCGACTTCGGCTGCTACGGCGCGCGCCGTACGCTCGTTGTCGCCAGTCAGCATGACAATGGTGTTAACACCCTGTGCGTGCAATTTTGAGACAATGCCTTTGGCGTCGGGCCTGATCCGGTCGCGCAATTCGAGAACGCCCAATACGCCTGTCTCGTCGCCCACCGCGACCAGCGTCGCCCCGGCACCTTCGATCCGGTCCCGCAACTCACCAGGAATGGCATCGCCAAAACCCTTCTCTGCGGCGAACCGGTCAGAACCAAGCCAGACGGCCCGGTCACCCGCGCGCCCTTCAAGCCCGCGCCCCGGCACTGTGCGGGTATCCTCCGCGGCGGCTATTGAAACGGCGTCCCGCCCGGCGCGCTCGAGGATCGCGCGCGCCAGCGGATGCGAGGAGCGCGCCTCCAGCGACGACGCCAGCGCAAGCAGATCCCGCGCCTCCGCCTTTCCAAGCGAATGGATTGCTGCCACCTCCGGCCGACCCTCGGTGATCGTCCCGGTCTTGTCCATGGCCAGCGCAGTCGTGCGGCCAGGTGCCTCGACATATGCGCCGCCCTTGATCAGCACGCCCGCCCGCGCCGAAGAGGCCAGCGCCGCAACGATCGAGACGGGTGTCGAAATCACCAGCGCACAGGGGCAGGCGATGACCAGAAGCACCAGAGCGTTGTAGAACCAGAAGCCCCAGGCACCGCCAATAAGTGGCGGCAGAACCGCGATGGCAATGGCCAGCGTCATGACAACCGGCGTGTAAATCCGCGCGAATTTTGCCACCCACTGTTCCACCGGTGCGCGGCGGGCGTGGGCGTCGCCGACCATGCGGGTGATTTTCGCGAGCACGGTGTCCGACGCCGCCTTCGTTGCGCGCACAGTGAGCGTGCCTTCGCCGTTGATGGTGCCGGCATAGACTTCGTCGCCCGGCTCCTTTGGCACCAGAGCGCTTTCGCCGGTGATGGGGGCCTGATCAACAGCGCCTGCTCCGTCAACGACTTCACCGTCAAGCGGGATGCGGTCGCCGCCTCGCACGATGAATTTTGCATTAACCGCCACCGCGGACGCCGGAACGTCCGCTTCCGACCCATCGTCGTACAGCACCCGCGCCGTGGGTGGCGCGAGGTCCAGCAGCGCCGAAACTGCATTCCTCGCCCGGCCGACGCTCCAGCTTTCAAGATAAAGCGAAAGCGAGAAGAAGAAGGCAACCGTCGCGGCCTCGAAAAATTCGCCAAGGCCGATGGCGCCAGCGACGGCGACGACCATCAGGAGGTTCATGTCGGGCGAAAATCGCCTAGCTGAAGACCATGCCTTGGGTGCGACGAGCCAGACGCCAAAGAGGATCGCAACCGCGAAGAGCCCGGCTTCGGCCAGCGGCATCGGCGCCTCCCCATGGCCCGAGAACAGCCCGATAGCCCCACCCATACCGGTCCCGACGACGTGGTAGAAGAACCCTGCCGCCCAGAAACCGCCGCTCAACGCGGTGAAGCGCCTTTGACGTGCCAAATGCGCCACCTGATCCTCCGCTGCGTTCTCGGCGTCCCAGGGCTTTGCGCTCATCCCGGTGCTGGCGACCAACTTGGCAACCTCGGAGTCGGATAATGCTCTTGCGGTATCAAGAACCGTCATGCGTCCGTTGATCACATCGAACGCAAGATGTTCAGTTCCGCCCACATTCGGGCCTACGACCCGGTTCAGGATTGCCACCTCTTCGGCGCAGTCGAGTCCGGAGACCTGGAAACTGCGCCCGTTGGCGGGGGGCGGGCCGGCCGGAGCGATGTCCCCGCAGGTCGAGGCACCGCCGCAGCAGGCCGCTTCATGATCCTGCGTGCAGGTAATATTGTGATCGTTCTGGCGAGTTTCGAGCGGCATGGACGGACCTTCAGATTCGAGGAGATCCTTCGAGCTTAGTCCCTACAGCAACTAGAGCTTCAAGAGGTTAAGCGCGTTTCATTAGCTACACGCGCAAATGCGCCGTAAATGCGAGGGTCTGACCTCTGGCTTGTGGCGAAACATGCCGTATGCCAGATTGCCGGCGGGAAACAGAAAAACAAACGGCAGAGGTTCAGATGCAGAAACGAAATGCGGCTATTGTGGCCACAGTACTTTTTTTGGCTGGATGCTCATCCTCTACCATCGTCTCCGGAAACACCGCAACGCGGGTCGGAAACGTGCCGGACGCAGTCGTCGATCTCGCCGCTCCCGGACAAGATCTTGCGTCTGCGCGGCTTCTGCCTGAAGATGGTTGCTATTGGTATGAGCATAGCGGGCCAGTTGAAACCACATTGCTGCCGCTTAGAACAACGGCGGGAAACCCGATCTGTTCGAAACCAAACGCATAGGCTAGGTCAGCAACATCCCCCTCAACTCCGCGAAGTGATGCCGTCTTCGGCCTCATACAGATAGGCGGTCGAGCCGGCTTCCACGTTTGGGTAGAGATCGTTGATATGCGCCATCACCATGCGGACGCATCCTGAACTTGCCCTGCCCCCGATCGAACGCGGCCATGGCGTTCCATGAATACGCAGGTAGGTATCCCGGTTTCCGACGTACAAGTAGAGTGCGCGGGAACCTAGCGCGTTCTTCGGGCCTGGTTCCTGGCCGTCTGCGTACTGGGAATAGGCCTCCGGGTCGCGTTCGATCATGGATTGCGTAGGCGTCCAATGCGGCCACTCAACTTTGCGCCGGATGGTGTAAGTGCCAGGCTCGTACAAATTGCCACGGGCTATGGCCACACCATAGCGCATGGCGGTTCCGCCTTCTTCAATGTGGTAAAGGTATCTCGCGATGGCATCGACATGGATGTCCCCCGGTACCAACCCGTCGTTTGCAACGACCCGGGCCGGAAGGAAACGTTGATGCAGCCCCCATGGGTTAGACGTTTCCGGATCATAGCTTGGCGGCGTAATTTGAGCGTCCCAGTTTGCCTTCTGTGTGGCGGTTGGCCAAGATCCGGCCCACACCGGTCCCGCAATTGCGGTAGAGAACAGTGCTGTCGAACTTGTGACAAAATGGCGTCTCGTGAACATATTTGAGATTTCCTCTTGTGCCGTTTGCGTATGCCGAATTTCCCTACTCCGATAAGATCTACAGCAACTAGAGGGTCAAGGGGTTTCTGAGGCCACGCGTAGAATTCTGGTCCGAACCATTTCCGCTTATTGTCTCAAATTGGCAAGGCATCAAGGGTAGTGGAAAATTGACCAAATCCATCATGGAACGGTTTCTGGCAGCAGTATTGAACGGTAGATTTTGGCAGGTCGCGTACCTTCATGCGAACCGCAGCATTGGCGAATTTTGGCTTGGATCGAGAGTTCGCCCAGATCGACAACGAGGAGACAGACCCAATTCTCAGCATCACTACACAGGCCGCCTGATCATGACCTCAGGCCATCCGGGAAATTACACCACCTTGACGGACGTGACCATGCTGACGCTTCCAATAATCTCGACTGAGGCCGCCAGAGTAGCGTTTCTTCAATCGCGATCACGTGAAGAATCTCTTCTTGATCCTGTGGTTGCTACAGGGTGCATAAGCGTTCCCAGGATATGGTCGCTCTTTGGCGTGAGGTGAATTCATGAGAAAATCAATCTGGGCCAGCTACGTTGGATCGCTCTCATCACTTGGTGTTGCGGCGTGCTGCGTCTTGCCGATGACGATGATTTTGTTCGGACTCGGTGGAAGCTGGCTTGCAATATTTGGGAAAATCGCCGCCGCAAGCTACTACGTCCTTGGTATCTCAACCGCAGTCTTACTTTCGGCATGGGCTGTTTCGTACCGAAGGGGCTCGATTTCCCACCTAAAGTGGTGGTTGACGGGCAGCACAGTACTGATCGCAATATCATGGATCGTTGTTGTGAATGAAGCTCAGATCAACGACTTCCTCATAACCCTTATGTAAAAAGGCTAATGACGCGAAGCGCTGCCTGGTAAAAACGAATGCCGGATGCGGTCATTCAGCATGGCAGGAAGCTGCGAAATATCACGGCTCCGGCCTGAGCTGCCTGTGGCCGCGATCTTTCTGATCACCCTTTTGGCAGGAAGGGTACCCGGATCTTGTCGAGCCTGATGTGTGCGGGCTTGTCTGCGAATGCCTGGCTTGGCGTTGCCACCCTGATCGGCAGCGGCGGCGGCATATTGCTGGTTGCTGGACGGAGCCACTTGTTTTCACTGCCAGCCACCGTCGTCACCTTGATCCTTGCGATCGCTCCGGTTCCACTGCCCGTTTGGGTGACGGGTGCGACCATCATCAATTGGCGATCGGTTAGGTTACCTCTGTAAGCGCGTCGATCACAGGGCACTCCGGCACATCGTCACCGGTGCATTGCGCCACTGTGGAGGACAGAACGTGCTCGATGCGTTTGAGATCGGCAATCTTGGCGCGGACAGAGTCGAGATGAGTATTCGCAAGAACCTGCACCTCCCCGCAGGTCTGTGCCCCGCCATCGACGAGCGCGAGCAGATCGCGGATCTCTTCGAGCGTGAAGCCCAATTCGCGCGCACGCATGATGAAGCGCAAGCGCCCGACATGGCTTTCGTCATAGGCGCGGTAATTCTTGGATGTGCGGGGCGGTTCCGGCATGACGCCGATTTTTTCGTAATACCGGATGGTCTCCAAGTTGCATCCTGTCATTTGCGCTAGAACCCCGCGCCGGATGACCTTCACCATTCTGTGATGGGTTTTCACGTTGGACCCCCTTGAGCCTGTACTGACTACAGACCTTAGGTTGAAGTCATCAACGAGGCAAGGACGACTCGAAACATGACTGAAACAACATCCGCAGGCCGGTCAACGGCACTCGACGATCAACCGGATGCCGACCGAAAGGCTTGGGCAACTACCGGGCTGGGGGTACTCGGTGCGTTGGCCATGACCTCATGCTGCATTCTGCCACTGGTGCTGGTCAGCTTCGGCGTCACTGGCGTGTTCATCGCCCAGTTGGGCGCGCTTTATCAGTACAAGTGGATCACCTTTGCGCTGAGCGCTGCGTTCATTGGCTACGGCTTTTACAAGGCCTACCGCCCAATACCGGCCGGGGCCTGCGCCGATGGAACCTGCGCGCGCCCCATGAACCGGAAGCTCATGCGATTCATTCTTTGGATTGCGACTGTCATCGTCGCTGTCGCGATGATTTTTCCCTATCTCACCCCCTACCTCCTATCTTACTGAAGGGCCCGCATCATGAAAAACATCCTTCTTATCCTATCAGCTCTGGGAGTGCTCGCAGCTGCTCCCGCCAGTGCCGGCGAACAGCGCATCAATGTCGGGGTTGGCGAACTGACTTGTCCCTCCTGTTCCTTTACTGTGGCGGCAGCCATGCGCGGCGTACCCTCCGTCGAGATTGTCGACTTTCTTGAGGGGCAGTCGTGGGGCGAAGGCATCTACGTGGTCAATTATGACGATCAGGAGGCCAACCCTGACATGATCATCAACGCAGTCCTGGCCAATGGTTATCCGGCGGAAGTTCTTCAGCCCGGCGATTCCTGAGGGCAGAAGGAGGGCAAGGGTCATGGATGACAGACACAAGGGGGGGCTTCTGGCCTTCGTTGTTGCCGCTCCGATCATGCTGATCTGTTGCGGTGGCGGTGGCGTAATCCTCGCCGCTATTCTTGGCGGGATAGGCGGGTGGTTGTCCGGGCTTGGCGGCATCGCGACTGTGATCGCTGCCGTTGGTGCCATGCTGGTCTTTCGAGAGATCAAACGGAGACGCCCAGCACATGCCGACAGCGCGCCAGAAGACTCATGCTGCCGGCACGACACGAAAGTCAGCCTAGACTCTGCCGAAACCGCGAACCGGCAGCGAAGCGGACGGACTTCGTAGGCCTTTGCGGCAGTGGCCGTGTCCATTTCAACAGGAAAACGGCCCCTTCGCCGGGCAGGTTTTCCGCACGCTTGGAAACAGAAGATACATGAATACTGAAGAAAAAACCTCAAATGGCCTCCTGAAGGTCGGCCTCATCGGCACGGTCATCGCGGCGCTTTGCTGCTTTACACCTGTTCTTGTCGTTCTCTTCAGCACCGTCGGTCTTGCCGCCGTCGTCGGGTACTTAGATTTTGTGCTGCTTCCCGCGCTCGGGATTTTCATCCTACTGACGATCTACTCACTGTGGCGAAAGAACCCTCGCAATACCCAATCGCAAAGGAACTAGGAGATGATGGCCCCTATAGAAGATATGATGCCGATGGCACCGCAAATGATGGGCTGTTGTTACTTCAACTTTTTCGGCGCGGTGTCCTGGATGATTTCAATCACCACACCGCTGATCGCAATTGGCGCAATCGTCTACCTCCTGACCAAGCGACCCGAGAAAGGGAGCAGTCAGGACTTCTCCCAACCGTAGAATTCGGAACGACGCAGCGAGAATGAAAGTGAGTTGTGTCATCATCTTGGTCGGACAGGAAGCCAAGGAGCAGATCGATCTGTATGCCGCGGCCATCGGCGTCGGACCAACTGGCAAACAGAACCCGGCGATGATCACCGCCTATCCCAGCCACGCCACCGGCATCGGATTGATGGCTAAAAATGTAATACCCGCGGCCGCATGGAAGTGACGGCCCTATTAGGAAACAGAGGAAGATGATGATGGAGCAAAAGGTTGAAACCCATGATTGTTGCGGTCCGGCAGGTACTGATGGCAACGCATTTGACCTGATCGTGGTGGGTGCGGGCTCGGCAGGTTTCTCCGCCTCGATCACCGCGGCCGAGGCCGGCAAGCGAGTGGCCCTTGTAGGACACGGTACGATCGGCGGTACCTGCGTAAACGTGGGCTGCGTGCCGTCGAAGGCGATGATCCGCGCCGCCGAGGCGGTACATGGCGGCACTTCGGCGGCACGGTTCCCAGGTGTCGAGCCCTGCACCCACGCAGTCGACTGGGGCGCGGTGGTAAATGGCACGACCGATCTGGTCGTCGAGATGCGGCAGAAGAAGTACCTCGATTTGCTGCCTGCCTATGACAATGTGACCTACATTGAAGAAGGGGCCGCACGTCTCGTCGAGGGCGGGGTTCAAGCTGGCAGCCGTTTGCTTTCCGCTCCCCGTATCCTGATCGCCACCGGGTCCCGCCCTCAGCTCCCAGATATCGAGGGCATCGCTGAAGTGGACGTGCTGGATTCTACCGATCTTCTGACCCTGCCCGCGCCCCCCGAGAGCATCATGGTGCTAGGCGGCGGCTATATCGGCTGCGAGCTGGCGCAGATGGCGTCAAGGCTCGGGGTGAAGGTCACGCTTGTCACCCGTTCGCGCCTCTTGCCCGGCGCAGAACCGGAGGTGGCCGAGGCGCTGACCGAGGCGCTGAAGGCGGAAGGCATCGCGGTCGAAACCGGCCTGGCTTACACCTCGGTCGCGCAAGGTGCGGGCGGTGTCACCCTGACCATCGAACGCGATGGCCAGACCGAGGCGTTGACGGCGGAACGGATCGTTGGGACCACCGGCCGGGTGGCCAACTCTGACGGTCTTGGACTAGCCAAACTGGGCATCGAAACCGATGCGCGCGGGTCGGTCATTGTGAGCCCCGACATGGCGACCACACGGGCGGGCGTCTGGGCGGCGGGCGATGTCACTGACCGCGACCAATTCGTCTATATGGCGGCCTATGGCGCCAAGGTAGCGATCAACAACGCTCTGGGACTGGAGCCAATGCGCTATGACAATGCCGCGATGCCCTGGGTGGTGTTCACCGACCCGCAAGTGGCTGGTGTTGGCCTCTCGGAGGACGAGGCAAAAGCAGCCGGGCACGAGGTCAAGACCAGCGTGATTACGCTCGACAACGTGCCGCGCGCGGCGGCGGCGCGCGATACCCGCGGCGTGATCAAGCTGGTGGCGGATGCCAAGACCGACCGTCTGCTGGGTGGTCAGATCGCAGCACCCGAGGGTTCCGACACGATCCAGACGCTGGCCATGGCGCTCAAGTTCGGCATGACCACCAAGGCGCTTGGCGAGACGCTCTTTCCCTATCTGACCACGGTCGAGGGGCTGAAACTGGCGGCACAGACCTTCGACAAGGATGTGGCAAAACTCAGCTGCTGTGCGGGGTGACGACGTGAGACGCGGGCACACCACGGATCTTCTCTCCAGTTGCCATGGTGTGTTGTTAGGTTGGGCGGCTCCGGCGGCGGCAATGTTCGCCGTGTTCGGCATTGCGCATCCGGTCAAGACATGGGTCTGGGCCGGGGCTCTCGTCTGGATGGGGGCGGCCTGTCTCTGGAACGCGCGCCGCTGCGGGCGGCGCCATTGCTTCTGGACCGGGCCATTCTTTCTGGCGATGGCTCTGGTGGTGCTGACACACGGGTATGGGGTTGTGGACCTCGGAAGCCAGGGGTGGAAATGGCTTGGTGCAATGATCGGAATTGGCGCCTTGGGCGTCATCGCTGTCACGGAGCGCGGGGGCAAGTATCTCTGAGCAACCAAAAGGAGCGATGATGAAGGATGATGGCAGAAAAGGCCCGCTAGCTGCGCTGGTCGCGCTCAAACTCGTCTGCTGTGGCGGGCTCCTGCTGGCCACCGGCGCATTTTCGCTTGGCGGGTTCTTGTCACTGATGACCCACCCTGCGGTCAAACTTGGAGGCGTACTCCTCCTGGTTTTGGCAACAGGCTGGCTGTTGTGGCAAGTGCTTTCGAGCAGAGCCACTTCACCATCGCAGAATACCGGCGCGCGCCGACATGAACTCCGCAGTGGCGATGCTATCCTATCTTCTAAAGCCAGCCAGCAATCGATGACAAGCTTGTCTTACTCGCCGAACCATGCCGTTAGCACTGCCGGAACGGAAGTGGGGCCAGGCCCATGCAGTTCACCCAAAGGAAAGTGAGATTGATGGAAAAGACCGCTGAAACCTATTTTCCGGACACTTCGACCCTTTCGGACCCAAAAGTCTTAGAAGCTCTGTCTGCACTCATGAGCAACGCGCGGCTGGCCGCGCGCTGGGGTGGGCTCTCGCCTGCGGCTCGGCAGGCTCATCAAGCGATCCTGCAGGCGTTTCTGGCTGATGGCGTACCGCCTCCAATTTCCCAATTTTCCGCTGAATCGCTTGCCGATCTGGGACGGCGCGATCTCGTGCATGTGCGCCGCGGAGAGATTGCCTTGGCTTATCCGTTTTCAACCCGTCCAACCGATTTCCTGGTGCGCGTGGGCGGGGTGAAGGTCCATGCGATTTGTGCGGTCGATGCACTGGGCACCGCGGCCATGGCCCGCGAACCAGCCGAAGTCACCTGTCTATGCCCAACTTGCCGGGCTGGTGTCAGCTTGAGTGTTTTAGCTGATGGTCTCACGCTCGGCCATGCCTCCGAGCCCGATCCTCGGGTCTGGACCGGCGTCAAGGACGTCGGGGCCTGTGCGGCCGACAGCCAGTGCAAGTCGATGCTGCTGTTCTGCGGCCCCGATCACCTCGATGCCTGGAAACGCTCCCAACCGCCCTCCGCGCGGGGGTTCGACCTTTCGCTGACCCAAGGAGTGCGCCTCGGCGCCGCGATCTTCCGGCCATTCCTTCAAGCCCCGGCCGAGGGGGCTGCGCCGTGAGTTCACTCGTCCTTTATGGGTTCACTGCAGGCGCGGTTGCAACGGTCAACCCCTGCGGCTTTGCCCTTTTGCCGGCGTGGTTCGCCCGTGAAATGGCGGCACACGAAGACCGCCCCGCGGCCGAACGCCTGATCCGGGCGTTCGGTTCAGGCGGGCTGGTTTCACTCGGCTTCATTTCCATATTCCTGGTTGCCGGGGTCCTGCTTGCCGCCGGCTCCGAATGGCTCGGGCCGGCGCTGCCATGGATCGGCATGGCACTGGGATTTACACTGGCATTGATCGGCATCAGCTGGATTGCGTCGATCCGATTTCCGGGAATTCCAGTCATTGAAAAATGCCGCCGAATTAGCACCCGCTATGGCGCGTTCGGATTTGGCCTCTCCTATGGGCTTGCGTCTATCTCCTGCACCCTGCCGGTGTTTATGTCTGTCGCGGGTCTGTCCTTTCTTCTGGAGAGCGAGATCTCCCTGTCCGGTTTTCTGGCATACTTGGCCGGGGCGGCCACTGTGTTAACTTTGGTCGCAGTGGGCGGAAGGCTCGCTGGTTCGGGATTGCTGAAGCTAGTTCAAGATCGCACCGTGTTCCTGCGACGGACAGCCGGCACTCTGACATTGCTGGCCGGTCTCTACATCGCCCTCTATTGGGGAAGGCTTTTCTTCGATAACGCGTCATGGGCTGACGAAATCGCGTATTCAGTCGAAGGATACGCATCGAGGGCAAGCATGTTTCTGTCGTCCAGAACGGGTTTACTCATACTGCTGTCGGGCGCCACCGTGCTTGCCTTGTGGGTGTGGATTGCTCGCATACGCGCTGCGTATCGCAAATAGGCCGCTCGCTTGAATCCTGGAGACAATCTGAACGAGCTAACGGGCTTCCTGAGATAGGACAATGACTGACCTGCACCGCCGACATACCCCAAACCGACTCGATGATATCGAGTGTGTCACGGGCCAACTTGCACTGTGTCTAGCAGAACATGGCGCCAGTTCAGAGGACGCCCAGGCAGCTATCCGAAAGTTCGGGCAGATTCTGTCAGCGGCGCCATTGCGGGTAGAACGCCTGTTTGTGAGCGTGCAGCCGCTGCATCCGGATTTTCGGGCACGTACTTACCTGTGGCTCGCCAAGGACGGCCGGGTGCGCGTTATCGAATGGCCGCATGGGCTTAAGAACAGGCAAGGATACCGTTCCTCTCCGGATCATCACGTTCATACCACGGGTACAGAGTTGCATGTTCCAGACCTCCAAAACACCCCACCGTCACGTTGCAATCTCTACGATGAGCTTCGGCTTGACGGTTTCACCGACTATCTCATTATCCCGTTGCGCTTCAGCGGCGGCACAATCAACACGCTTTCGATCGCAACGCGCCAATCAGGCGGATTTTCGAAAGGCAGCCTTGTTGCCTTCCGCCGGCTGGCCGATCTCCTGGCCGCGCTGCTGGAGCGGTTTGTCGCCATCGAAAACCTCGACACCGCACTGCGGACCTACCTGGGCCGGCACGCCGGCAGCCAGGTCATGCGCGGTGAGATCCGCCTTGGCGAAGGCCAGCTGGTCGAGGCTGTCGTGTTGTTTGCGGATCTTCATGACTTCAGCAGCCTTTCCGCGCAATTGAAGCCGGCAGAGACGGTCAGCCTGCTGAACAGCTATTTCGACTGTCTTGTCGCTCCAATTGAAGAGAATGGCGGCCATATACTGAAATTTGTCGGCGACGCTGTTCTGGCCTTCTTTCCTGTTAACTTAGCCGGAACGCCTGAACCGCGGCCGCAGGAAGCAATCGCCGCCATCAGTCAGCGGCTCAACATGCTGAATTCCGCAAGGAGGGAAGCAGGTGAGAAAGCCCTGAAACACGGACTCTGCTTGCATTTCGGCGAAGTTCTGTACGGCAATATTGGGTCGAGTGAACGTCTGGATTTCACCATTATCGGCGATGCGGTGAATGTAGCCGCCCGATGTCTTGAGGAAACCCACGCATTCGGCATCGAATACCTTGCCACGGAGGCATTCGTAACGCGATTTTCTCCAGAGAATTCCTCCCCCATCGGGACGCGCAAGTTGAAAGGCATTGCCAGCCCCGTATCGCTCCATGAACTTTGCCCGAATTCAACGTAGGTTGTTCCCGTCCTTGGAGGAGGACGCTCGGCGCACTGGGCCAAAACCGGACGTGCGAGCAGATTGGGAAAAGCTGGATTTGTCCGGCTTGTCGACAATTCATGCTGACCGCTTGGCCGGCACACCCAGAAAATGCCTCGGATGGCGCACACCGGCTGAAGCCTTCAGGGACGAACACATTAAGCTGAGATAGCAGGAAACGTCACAACGACCCTTGAGCCTCCAGCCCAAATATGCACGTTCGGTCCAGCTGGGCCCTTTAGGAGCAGAGAATGACAGCGAAGATTTCACGCGAGGACCTCAAGGCAAAGATCGACCGCAACGATGAATTCGTTCTTGTCGACACTCTGCCAGAAACTGCATACCGCAAGGGGCACCTGCCAGGCGCCATCAGCATCGTGTCCGATGACATCATCGACGTCGCGCCGGAGCGCATTCCCGACCGCGACACCTATATCGTCGTCTATTGCAGCAGCGGGACGTGCAAGCGGTCGTCCTTTGCTGCCGAGCGACTTGAGCGCTTAGGGTATACCTGCGTCCGCGACTACCATGAGGGCAAGGCGGACTGGGTTGAGGCTGGCCTGCCCTTTGTGACGGATTAAACGCAGGTGCGATAAGGAGAGGCTGCGGCGATGCGGGATCGGCTAGAGAGGCGCCAGATCACTGTCTACCTTGGCGCGATTGGACTCGGTATCGCTGTCGGCTCGACAGCGCCGGATGCTGCCGGTCCTCTGGAATTCGCGGTCACCCCCGTGCTGGCGGCGCTCATCTACACCACGTTCCTACAGGTCCCGCTCGCCGATCTCAGAGGCGCGATGCGCAACCGGCGTTTTCTCGGCGCGCTCCTGGTGGCGAATTTCATCGCCGTGCCGCTGCTGGTGTGGCTTCTGTTCCAAATGGTGCCGTCCCGCCCGGCGGTGCAACTGGGTGTGCTCCTCGTTTTGCTCACCCCCTGCATCGACTATGTCGTAGTGTTCACCCATATGGGCCGCGGGAATGCGCGCCTCGTGCTCGCCGCCACACCGCTGCTCCTCGTCGTTCAGTTTCTCCTGCTGCCATTCTACCTCTGGCTGTTCCTTGGGCCGGGCATAGCGGATCTGCTGCGCCCCGGCCCGTTCCTCGCAGCCTTCCTCTGGCTTATCGCAACGCCTCTGATACTGGCTTGGCTGACCGAATTTTGGGCAGGCCGGCACGCGTCGGGCGAGCGTTTCACCGCGGCCATGGCCTGGGCACCGGTGCCGCTGATGGCGCTGACCCTGTTTTTGGTCATTGCGGCCGAACTGCCCCGGATCGAAACGGCCTTGGCTGATGTGCTGGGCGTCGTGCCGGTCTATTTCGCCTATGTCTTGGCAGCACCTATCATCGGCTGGGCGATCAATCGCCTTGCCCGTCTTGAATACGGTGCCAGCCGGGCGTTGATATTCAGCATAAGTACCCGAAATTCATTGGTCGTGCTGCCATTGGCACTCGCGGCGCCCTTCGACGGCGGGATCGCCGCCGCTATCGTGGTAACGCAGACCTGCGTCGAACTTCTGGCTGAGCTTGCCTATATCAGGCTTGTTCCGGCGCTGGTGACAGCGCGATCAACGCATCAGTGGTAAAGGCGGCTGGATCGGCTACATTGATTAGCCTGCCTTCGCTGCACGGGATGACATAACCTTTTTGGCCGGGACACAATGCGAACAATCTCCGGAAAATGCTGCGTGAGAAATGAATGACATGGTGTGTTTGCAGCGGCCGCTCTCCCAGGGCGAACGCGATTCGATGAGATCCGCCTCAGCAAAACCGGCCGTGAAGGAGTACGACTATGACGCATTGTGTTGGTCTAGACGTGTCCGTCAAATCCGTGTCGATCTGTGTTGTTGATAGAGAGGGTGAGGTGCTTGCCCGCGGCGAAACCAGTTCGGATCCGGACCCAATCGCATCATTCATTTCGGAGCACGCCGCTGAGCCCGAGCGGATTGTGCATGAGAGCGGCATTCTGGCCATCTGGCTCATCCGAGAACTTGAGAAACGTGGCCTTCCAATCATCTGCATTGATGCACGCCTGGCGCACAAGGCGCTGTCGGATCAGCGGGCAAATACAGGGGCTCACTTTTGGGTGCCGATAGGGAGTTGAAGTTGGACGCCGATTGGCAGGTTGGCCGCTGCGAACGGTCAGTTTGGTTTCTGTCCATCGAAGGCCGGTTGAACGACCGCTCCGGTGGAAATCGCTGCGTCGCCGAAAGGCTGCTGCCGCGCGTGCGAACTTAGATTTCGACGTTCTGCACGTGCATTCGCCGTGGCGGCATAAGTCCGTTCTGTCCCGCTCTTTTCCTGTTCGTGCTGGATGCAGCGAAGGTCAGCAATCCCTTTGATACGATCCTGCTCCTACCGGAATCCACCCCAACTAAATGGAGCCGGACCTAAGTTAAACAAGGACAACGACCAACGCGAACTCCGTTTCTGTCGAATAACAACAGCGCACCGATATCTACCGTTGACAGGAATTTAATATTCGTGTCACACATCGAAAACGGGATGCCATGGCTTCTCGTCAAACAATCATCTTGCTAGGAAGTCGTCGCCAACAGGGGACGACACATGCCGATAGAACGTTACAAATCCTTGGTCACGATCGCTGGCGTTTGCAGCTGGAAGAAAGC
>NZ_LUKH01000042.1:0-57802 GCF_001593695.1 Leisingera sp. F5
TGTTCCAGCCACCCATACTCCCGAACAGTAACTTTGAGGGCTTGATGGAGCGCGACCAATAGCGGTTCACAGTCGCGTTCGAAAAACGGCCTCGGATCCTACCGGTATCTTCCCAGCGTTGATTTCCGCTTCGATCTGCCTGACCCAAGTTTCAGCATTGTTTTTGCGGTTAAAGTAAGCCGGCTACTGCTCGTAACCCTTGCGGCGAATCTGAGCTTGCCAGCGAATACTTTTAGCGCTTTCGACCCATTGAACAGACGCCAGACTCACCACTTTGTTGGCAATGTTGATTGTCATCCGGTTTAGGGAGTTTTCGGGGAGATTTGCACTGTTTTTGCACCAAAAAACCGCGCCACTCTCGTAGCTTTCGCTCACCAAGRTGGCAGCTGCTTGTCTTTTTGGTGAAAGAAGTGGTGAGCCGTGTTGGGTTCGAACCAACGACCTACTGATTAAAAGTCAGTTGCTCTACCAACTGAGCTAACGGCCCACTTCTTCGTTGCTGTCTAAGCGTTTTCTCCAAGAGGATCAAGCACTTATTTCGCTTCGGRACTGCCTGGCAGCCTGTGTCATGCTGTCCCGATAGGCGGCGTATCTAGGGCCAGTGCAGCGGGGGGTCAACCCCTTTTTTCAACTTTTCTCACCGAAGACTAGATTCATCTGCAGTCCAGGTCTATATGCCCGGAATGAACACCCAAGCAGATACCGCACTCCCCTTCATGAAGATGCACGGGCTGGGCAACGACTTTGTTGTTGTTGACGCGCGCGCGCAGGACATCTCCATCACCCCGGCGATGGCCAAGGGAATCGCTCACCGCCGGTTCGGGGTGGGATTTGACCAGCTGACGGTAGTCTCAAACGGCCTCGGGGACGCGCATCTAACCTTCTATAACGCCGACGGATCCACTTCCGGAGCCTGCGGCAATGCCACCCGCTGCATTGCCCGCCATCTGATCCTGGAAAGCGGCAAGTCCGAGCTGCATCTGACCACCGATCGCGGCGACCTTTATGCACGCGATGCCGGCGATGGCCTTACGTCCGTCAACATGGGACAGCCACAGCTTAACTGGCAGGACATCCCGCTGGCCGAAGACGCGGATACATTGGAACTGCCCATCGAAGGCGGCCCTGCTGCAACCGGCATGGGTAACCCGCACTGCACATTCTTTGTCGAGGATGCCACGATCATTCCGCTGGAAGAATTCGGCCCCCGCTACGAGCATCACCCGCTGTACCCCCAGCGCACCAATGTGCAAGTTGCCCAAGTGACTGGCCCCGACCGCATCCGCATGCGTGTGTGGGAGCGCGGTGTAGGGGTGACACTGGCCTCCGGCTCCTCCTCCTGCGCCACTGCCGTTGCTGCCGCCCGGCGCGGACTGACAGGCCGCAACGTGCAGATCGACCTGGATGGGGGCACGCTGTGGATCAACTGGGCCGAAGACGGCGTGTGGATGACCGGCCCCACCATGCATGTGTTCGACGGCACCTTCACCCGCGAATTCCTGGAGACGCTGGCATGAGCGTGCCAAAGTTCACCACCCTTGGCTGCCGCCTCAACGCCTATGAGACCGAGGCGATGAAGGAGCTGAGCCAGCAAGCGGGGCTTGAAAACGCCGTGGTTGTGAACACCTGCGCGGTGACCGCCGAGGCCGTGCGCAAGGCACGCCAGGAAATCCGAAAATTGCGCCGCGAAAACCCGGAGGCGCCGATCATCGTGACCGGCTGCGCCGCCCAGACCGAACCGGAAACCTTTGCCGCGATGGACGAAGTCACCCGTGTCATCGGCAATACCGAAAAGATGCAGGCCCAAACTTGGAATGAAATCGCCAAGGGCCCGGACTTCATCGGCACAACGGAAAAGGTGCAGGTTGACGACATCATGTCGGTGACTGAAACCGCAGGCCATCTGATCGACGGTTTCGGCACCCGCTCCCGTGCCTATGTGCAGGTCCAGAACGGCTGCGATCACCGCTGCACCTTCTGCATTATCCCCTATGGCCGCGGCAACTCCCGCTCCGTCCCCGCCGGGGTGGTGATCGACCAGATCAAACGGCTGGTTGACAAGGGCTATAACGAGGTGGTGCTGACCGGAGTGGACCTCACCTCCTGGGGCGCTGATCTGCCTGCGCAGCCGCGTTTGGGCGATCTGGTGATACGCATTCTAAAGCTGGTGCCGGACCTGCCCCGCCTGCGCATCTCCTCGATCGATTCGATTGAAGCGGATGAGAATCTGATGCAAGCCATTGCCACCGAACCGCGCCTAATGCCGCATCTGCACCTGTCGCTGCAGCACGGCGACGACCTGATCCTCAAACGTATGGCGCGGCGGCACCTGCGCGGCGACGCCATCGCCTTCTGCGAGGAGGCCCGGCGCCTGCGCCCGGAGATGACCTTTGGCGCAGACATCATCGCGGGCTTCCCGACCGAAACCGACGCCCATTTCGAGAACTCGCTGAAGCTGGTCACAGACTGCGGCCTGACCTGGCTGCACGTCTTCCCCTATTCCAAGCGCGACGGCACCCCGGCCGCAAAGATCCCCAATCAGGTAAACGGCAACGTTATCAAGGAGCGCGCCGCCCGTCTGCGTGCGGCTGGCGACGCCCAGGTCGACCGCCATCTGGCTGAACAGCTCGGCAAGACCCACCGCATCCTGATGGAAAACCCGCATATGGGCCGCACTGAGCAGTTCACCGAGGTGGCCTTTGCCGCGCCGCAGGCAGAGGGCCGGATCGTCACCGCCGCCATAACAGGCGCCAGCGGCAGCCAGCTCACCGCCTGATCAGCGCGCTGAATGCGTCAGCAAGTTGCGGCCGCCACCGAAGCGGAATCGTAGAACTCGTGCAGGTCGCAGATGCGCCCGTCCCGGAACCGGCAGACAATGGCAACAGGCGTCTCCACCCGCTTTCCTGTGGCCTTGCAGGTCCAGGCCGTGGTGCCCAGCCCAACCACCCGGTCTCCCTCCGCCACAGTTTCCTCCAACGTCCAATGTTCCATTGCAAAGGCGCTGGTTAGCTCACTCAGATAGCTCTGCAGCTGCGCGCGCCCGTTCCGTGCCGCACTGAAATCCAGCCCATGCGCGCCCTCTCCCATCGAACGCATGCACATGTCTTCGGTTGTGTAGTCGTCCCACATGATCAAATCGCCCGCCTTGCAGTCATCCCACTTGGCCATCACCTCACGCAGGATCTCTGCATTCGATAGTCCCGTCATTGCAACGCCTCCCAACTGGTATTGATACAACCTCTAAAGGGTGCGCTCCGGTCCCCTCATCCGTCAAGCGTGCCTGCCCGCAATTGCAGCGCAGTCTGAACTGCGCTATGACTTCAACAAGGTCCCGGATACCTGCCGCTCGCAGCCTTTGGCTTTGGTGAAATCCGGACAAGGAATATTCCTGACGCTTGGGTGCATGCCCGGATAGCAACGCGAGCCCTGTCTGCATCGGCAACTGCACCCTTCACGCGAAAGGTAACTCCATGCAGCCACAGCCTGCTCTCCCACCTGTTCCGCAGCTTAAGGCCGAAGCGCGCCTGCTGCGCAAGCATTCACAGGCCCAGGGCCAACCCATCAGCCACAGCACCGCGCTGGAGCGAATCGCGCAGTACTACGGCTTTCGCGACTGGAACACCCTTAGCGCCCGCGCATCAAACATCCCCGATTTGCAGGTCGGGATGCGGGTCGAAGGCAAGTACTTGGGCCAGCCTTTCACCGGCTATGTCCACGGTCTCTCGGCCTGCGGCACCAACGGGCACCGTCGGATAACCCTGCAGTTCGATACTCCGGTGGATGTGGTACGGTTCGACAGCTTTTCATCCTGGCGCCAAAGGGTTTCCGCGGTGATTGGCGCCAACGACCGGTCTCCGCAAAAAACCTCCAACGGATTGCCCCATCTGGTGGTCAGCCCGCTGTTGTGACCCAAAGGCCTGTCTTCTTTCTGGTACCAAATACTCCGGGGTGAATGCCCGCAGGGCAGAGGGGCAGCGCCCCTGTCCCCCTGTCCCCCTGGCAACGAAAAACCCCCGCAAGAGACACTTGCGGGGGTTTGATGTTTCACGCTGTCAGTCAGACAAGGATCAGTCTTTGCCCTTGTGCGGCGCCCACAGCTTCTTGTTGGTCAGATACAGCAGAACCGACAGAACGGTCAGGAACAACACGCCGACAAACCCGGCCTGCTTGCGCGCCATCATCTTGGGTTCTGCGGTCCACATCAGGAAGGCAGCGACGTCCTGCGACATTGCTTCCACGTCATTGGCGTGGCCGTCTGCAAATTCCACCTGCTCATCCGACAGCGGCGGCGCCATCGAAATCCAACCGCCCGGGAAGGCAGTGTTCTGATAGAAGATGGTGCCAGCCTCTTCCTTTTCTTCGCCGGTATAGCCAGCCAGCAGAGAGGCGATATACTCGGCACCGCCCATGCCTTTGAACAGCTGGTTCAGACCCGAACCGTAGGGGCCGTGGAAGCCCGCGCGCGCCTTGGCCATCATGCTGAGATCCGGGGCGCCGGCGTTGTTGTTTTCCGGGAAGTGGTCGACCGGCTTGGCCGGGCGGTCCTCATCCAGTTCCGCATCATAGACGCTGAAGTTGTCAGCCGCGTAGGCACGCACCTGATCCTCAGGCAGCTGCGGGCCGCCCTCGTCGGACAGGGTGCGCAACGGTACCAGCTTCAGCCCGTGGCAGGCTGCGCAAACCTCGGTGTAGATCTGCAACCCGCGCTGCAGCTGGTTGCGGTCATAGGTGCCAAACGGGCCTTCAAATGAGAAGGCGTAGTCGGTGATGTGCTGCTCGCCGCCGCCTGCTGCGAAGGACGCAGCAGGGATCATGGCCAGAGCGAAGGCGGCACCGGTTGCCAGTTTCTTGAACATAGTCAGGTGTTCCTTCTTCTTACTCGGCAGGAGTGGCTTCAGCAGAAGACTTCTTGCCGTAGTGGGCGTCGAAATCCTCTTCGATGGTGGCAGGCTGCGCCGTCGGCTTCTCGATCACGCCCAGCAGCGGCAGGATCACCAGGAAGTAGCCGAACCAATAGGCCGATGCGATAAGCGAGAACGATGCATAAGGCTCTTCCGCCGGCATCGCACCCAGCCACATCAGGGCAAAGAAGTCGACGACCAGCAGCGCAAACCACCATTTGAACATCGGACGGTAACGGCCCGAACGGACGCGCGACGTGTCCAGCCAGGGCACCAGCGCCATCACGGCAATCGCACCGAACATCGCCAGAACACCAAAGAACTTGGCGTCAACAATGCCGCCGGTCACGAAGGAGGCGAACTGCACCACCCACACTTCCGAGGTGAAGGCCCGCAGGATCGCGTAGAACGGCAGGAAGTACCACTCCGGAACGATATGCGCAGGGGTCACCAGCGGGTTAGCTTCGATGTAGTTGTCCGGGTGGCCCAGGTAGTTCGGCATGAAGCCGACGATGGCCCAGAAGATCACCAGCACAACGGCCAGGCCCAGGAAGTCCTTGATGACGAAGTACGGCCAGAACGGCAGGGTATCTTTCTCGGCTTCGGCTTTGGACCCTTTGCGGACATCAACACCGGTGGGGTTGTTGTTGCCAGTGGTGTGGAAGGCCCAGATATGCACGATCACCAGCGCCGCAATCACGAAGGGCAGCAGATAATGCAGCGAGAAGAAGCGGTTCAGCGTGGCGTTGTCCACCGCCGGTCCGCCCAGCAGCCAGGTCTGGATCGGCTCGCCGATGAACGGGATCGCGCCGAACAGGCCGGTGATCACGGTGGCGCCCCAGAAGGACATCTGCCCCCAAGGCAGCACGTAGCCCATGAAAGCGGTGCCCATCATCATCAGATAGATCAGCATGCCGACAATCCAGGTGATCTCGCGGGGCGCCTTGTAGGAACCGTAGAACAGGCCGCGGAAGATGTGGATGTAGACAGCAACAAAGAACAGCGAGGCGCCGTTCATATGCAGGTAACGCAGCATATGGCCGCCGTTCACGTCGCGCATGATGTGCTCGATCGAGGCAAAGGCCAGGTCGGCATGCGGCGTGTAATGCATCACCAGGACAATGCCGGTGACGATTTGCAGCGCTAGGCAGAAGGCCAGGACGATGCCCCAGATCCACCACCAGTTCAGGTTCTTGGGGGTGGGGATCATAATTGTGTCGTAGACAAGACCGACGATGGGCAGGCGGCTGTGGAGCCACTTTTCTGCGCCTGTCTTCGGCTCGTAATGGTCGTGCGGAATACCGGACATGAGCGCGTTTCCTTATCCCAGCTTGATGGTGTTAGCGTCGGTGAACTCGGCCACCGGCACATGCAGGTTCTCAGGCGCCGGGCCTTTGCGGATGCGGCCTGCGGTGTCGTAGTGCGAACCGTGGCAGGGGCAGAACCAGCCGTGAAAATCGCCGGCGCCGTCGCCCAGCGGCACACAGCCCAGGTGGGTGCAAACACCCATCATCACCAGCCATTCGCCGGCCTCGTCCATGGTGCGGTTGACGTCAGCCGCGTCGGTGCCCGGTTTGTTCGGGTTTTCCGACCGCGGGTCGATCAGCTCGGACATCTCCACGGCACGGGCTTCGTCGATCTCTTCCTGGGTGCGGCGGCGGATGAACACCGGCTTACCCAGGAACATGACCGAGATCTGCGTGCCTACTTCCACGCCGCTGACATCGACTAGGATCGAGGACAGAGCTTTCACGTCGGCGGAGGGGTTCATCTGGTTGACCAGGGGCCATACGGCGGCACCCGCGGTCACTGCCCCGGCGCCGGCAGTGGCGTAGTAGAGGAAATCTCTCCGGGTTCCTTCGTGGTCTTCTGCGTGGGACACGAGGTTTTCTCCAATTCCAGCGCCCGTTTAGGGCAAACATGCGCATGCACCGCGATTGCTCGCAGTGACTCAGGCGCGTGTCTAGCGGGGAGAAGGGCATTCGTCCAGCGGTCATAGGCGCGCAGAAAGCCGCAGACGGCAATTCTGTCACTGCTGTGTGACCGTGCCGCACCCATATCGGTGCGGCACCTGTCATTATCAAGAGGCGCTCTCAGCCCGCTGGCGGTTTTGTGGCCTGCATCGAAGGACGCGATTCGAAGCCTGCAAACCATTCCGCCAGCGCCTCGTTGCCCTGGCGCCAGCCCGCATCCGGGTGGCGCAGATCCACATACCCCAGCGCACAGGCCACTGCGATCTGGCCGATGTCCAGCGGCCCCTGCAGATGGCTCATCCAGCGCGCATTCAGCGCGGCACAGCCGCCCAGAACCTTGCTGCGCTGCGCATCCAGCCAGCCATCCCATTGTTTTTCCTCCGGGCGCAGCCGCTTTTCATACGCCATTAGAATCGCCGCATCCATAATGCCGTCGGCAGTGGCCTCCAGCACCTTGCTGTCCCAGCCGCTGCCGTACAGCCTGCCGCCGGCACGGTCGTCCAAATAGGCGCAGATCACCCGGCTGTCATACAGTGCCGGGCCGTCGTTGCGCTCCAGCGCCGGGATCTTGGCCAGCGGGTTGCTGGCCGCCACCTCAGGGCTGGGACTCAGGGGGGTGGTGGTGACATCCAGGATTTCGACATCGTCCAGCTGCCCGGTTTCGTGCAGCAGCACCACAACCTTGCGGGCAAAGGGGGATGCTTGGGAATAGGTGAGCTTCATTGAAAATCCTCCGCTTTCAGGCCGCAGCCTACTGCAAGCTGGCCTGAGGAAAAGGGGCAATCGCCACCTGTGCTATGCTGAACCCGCATAACCAGTCACGGGAGCCCCTCCAATGATCATGCGGATATTCCAGGTTGTCATCCGGCCCGGCAAGGAGGCCGAGTTCAGCAAGTTCTTTCATGAAACCGCGATTCCGCTGATGAAGGGCACAGACGGCATCGTTTCCGTCCTGCCCGGCGCACCCCGCGCGGAAACTCCGCGGGAGTTCAGTTTTGTGATGGTGTGGAAGGATCTGGCGTCGCTCAAAGCCTTCGCGGGCGAGGACTACACCAGCCCGCACATCGACCCGGCTGAGGCCGAACTGGTCGAGTCGCGCATCATTAAACACTATGACCTGGTGGAAACCTGACTCATTGTGAAATTCCCGCTTGCAGGCATCCCTGCTGCTTGGCACAGTCCCGCCGTTCTCAGGGCGGGGCGGAATTCCCCACCGGCGGTAAGCGGGCAAATCCCGTAAGCCCGCGAGCGGCTTCCAAAGTTTGGAAGTGTCAGCAGATCTGGTGCAACTCCAGAGCCGACGGTCACAGTCCGGATGGAAGAGAACGTGCAGAAGGGCGGCGCCAGGCGTGCGCCCGTCTGCTCGTGATCGCCTTGGGTGACGTGTCATGCCGTGCTGGCAGCGAAAAGCGGACACCGGTTTTCGCGGCCGCCAGCACGCCACCAAACTGTAAAGGAGATTACGATATGACACACACCCGCTATGCCTTCATCAAGGCGCAATGGCACGCTGATATTGTTGGCCGGGCACTGGAGGGCTTCCTGCAGCAGATCCCGGCAGAGCAAGTCGACGTCTTCGATGTGCCCGGCGCCTTTGAAATGCCGCTGCTGGCGCAGGAGCTGGCAAAGACCGGGAAATACGCCGCCGTGGCCTGCGCCGCATTAGTGGTGGATGGCGGCATCTACCGGCATGATTTTGTCGCCCAGGCGGTGGTCGACGGGCTGATGCGTGCAGGCATGGATACCGGGGTGCCGGTGCTGTCGGTCTCGCTGACCCCGCATCATTTTCAGGAAACCGATCATCACGTGGCCATCTACCGCGAGCACTTCGTTCAAAAGGGCACCGAAGCCGCCAGTGCCGCGCTGATGATCACGAAAACGCGGGAAACGGCGCTGGCCGCCTAACCCAAGTAGGCCTTCAAGGCAGGCGGCGGATTGTCCAGCAGCTCCGCCGTCTGCTGCGGCGGATGCGCCGTGCCATCCGTCACCAGGACAACCTGATCTGCAATCCGGCGCGCGTCATTCGGATCATGGCTGACCATCAGCACAGTGGCACCGCTTTCCCGCGTCAGTTCCGCCACCAGATCCAGCATCTCCGCCTTCAGCGCAGGGCCAAGCGCTGCAAAGGGTTCGTCCAGCAGCAGAATGCCGCGCCCTTGCACCAGCACCCGCGCCAGCGCCACCCGGCTTTGCTGCCCGCCGGACAGCGCCGCAGGCTTGCGGCCGCCCATGCCACCAAGGCCAACACGATCCAGAGCCGCGTCTGCCCGGCTCCACTCTGATGTGTTCAGCCGCAGGTTGGCACGCAACCCTAAGCCGACGTTCTGCGCCACGGTCAGATGCGGAAACAAGTTGCCGTCCTGAAACAGCATCGCGACTGGCCGCTTGCCCGGCGACTGGCTGGTCAGGTCCGCACCATTCCACAGGATGCGCCCGCGGGTGACAGGCAGGAAGCCGGCCACAGCCTCCACCAGCGTCGATTTCCCGGCACCGGAGGGACCGATCACCGCCACGCAGGCACCGGACGCGATCTCCAGATCCGCCTCGACCGCATAGTCGCCATTCATGATCCGGCAGTTCTCAAGCCTCAGCATGCCAGCGCCCTCCGCGGTCCAAAATCCAGAATGCGCCCATCGACAGCATCAGCAACAGAAGCGCCGCACCCGCCGCTGCCTCCATCCGGTACGCCCCCATCAACCGGTAGATCTGCAAGGGCAATGTTGCGAAATCCGGATCGGCAAACAGCGCGACGACGCCGAGATCGCCCATCGACAACGCAGCCGCCAGCCCGGCGGCAAACCCTGTCTGCGCCCGCATCCGGGGCAAGTAAACCCCACGGACAAAAGCCCAGCCCCGCATGTCCAGCGACAGCGACAGCCGGCCATAGCGCGCCAGCACCTCGCGGGCGCGGGGTACCAGGATCCGCATGGCAAACGGCAGCGCCATCACCGCATTGACCAGCGCCGTCACCGGCAGAGCCAAGGCAAAGGGATCGGCAACGGGATAGATCAGGATGAACAGCCCGGTGCCGATCACCAGCGGCGAGGCCGCAAGGCCCAGAATGCCCGACAGTTCAGTCATGCCGTTGCGCCCGGCGGCCACCGCGGCGGCCATCGGCAGGGCCAGCGCCAGCAGGATCAATGTGCTGAGCGCAGCAACCAGAATGGAGTTTCCAGCGGCCTGCCAGACACTGCTTTTCAAATCTGCCAGCCCCGGCAGTCCCGCCAGCACGATTGCGGCCAGCGGCAGCAGCAGGAACGCCGCAGACAGGATAATCCAGAAAACATCCAAGCCGCGCGCCAGCGCCCCCTGCCCGTCCCAGCGCCGCACCGCGCGGTCAAGACCAGCGCCAAAACCCTCGCCCGCCGACGCCCGCAGCGCCACCAGCGCGGCGGCGCCGGTCAGCAGCAACTGCATGCCCGACAGCAGCGCCGCGCGGCCCAGATCGAAATCAAAGCGGAACGCCTGATAGATGGCGAGTTCGATGGTTGTGGCTCTTGGCCCGCCGCCCAATGTCAGCGCCACCGCAAAGCTGGAGAGGCAGATCGCGAAGACAACCGCCAGTGCGCCGGGCACCACTCGCCGCAGCATCGGCCCTTCCAGCAGCCGCCACATCGCCAGCGCCCCGGCATCCAGCTGCGCCGCCAGGCGGAAGCGCTCGGCAGGAATCTCCTGCCAGCCCTGCAGGATCAGCCGGGTCGCCAGCGGCAGATTGAAAAAGACATGCGCCAGCACCACCCCGTGCAGCCCGTAGATCTGCACCGGTTCCATCCCGAATTGGCCAAGAAGGCTGCTCAGCCAGCCAGCCCGGCCAAAGACCGCGAGGAGCCCAAGAATGGCAACAATAACTGGCAGAATGAACGGTGCGCCCAGCAGGGCAATCAGAAGCCCCCGCCCCGGAAACCGCCGCCGCGCCAAAGCGCGGGCAACGGGAATGGCGAGGCCGACACTCAGCAGCGCCGACAGGCTCGCCTGTGTCAGCGTAAAGCGGACCGCAGCCCAGTCGCTGGCTGCGAATCCGCTTCCGGCCTCAGCCCTTAGGCCAACTGCCCCAAGGGTTCCCAGGATCAGCGCAGCCACCAAAAGGGCCGCACTGATGCCGGGAAAGGCGCTTACTGGCTGAGCGCGTCCAGCCATTCGCCCAGCGCCGTATCGCGCACCTCTGCCGCTTCAGTCTCGTTCAGCAACAGGGATTTGCCCGGCGCGATCAAAGTGCCGAACCCTTCCGGCAGGCCCGCCGCCGGGGTCACTGCGGGGTACATCCAGTTGGTGGTCGGGATGATCGACTGGAAGGTATCCGATACCATAAATGCCAGGAACTGATCCGCCAGCTCCGGCTGGTCAGTGTTTGCCAGCTTGCCGGCAACTTCCACCTGCATGTAATGGCCCTCGCCAAAGGCAGCAGCAGCCTTGGAGGCGTCCTCCTCTGCTATCAGATGATAGGCGGGCGAGGTGGTGTAGGAGAGAACCATATCAGCCTCGCCTTCCAGGAACATGCCATAGGCCTCGGACCAGCCCTTGGTCACGGTGACAACGTTGTCGGACAGGCCCTTCCAGATTTCCGGCGCCTCGTCGCCATAAGCGGCCTTGACCCACAAGAGCAGGCCGAGGCCAGGGGTCGATGAGCGCGGATCCTGAATCACGATTTTCTTGTCGCTGGCAGCCAGCGCCTTGAAATCCGCAGGTGCCGTTGCATCGGCGTTGTGAACAAAGGCAAAATAGCCCCAGTCATAAGGCACAAAGGTCGCGTCGTTCCATTCGACCGGCAGCGCAAAATCGGCGCTGACCGAATGCTCGGCAAACAGGCCGGTTTCCTTGGCCGCCGCGGTCAGATTGGTGTCGAGGCCCAGAACAACGTCTGCATCAGAACGTTCGCCCTCCAGCTTGACCCGCGCCAGCAGCGCCGCGCCGTCACCTGCGCCGACCAGTTTCAGGTCGCAGCCGCAAACTTCCTCGAATGCTTTCTCCACCGCCGGGCCGGGGCCCCAATCGGAGACAAAGCTGTCATAGGTATATACGGTGAGTTCGGGCGTTTCGGCAAAAGCTGCCGACGCGCCAAGCAGTCCCGCTGCAAATGCAAGATGTTTCATGCCATCCTCCTTTGCGGCTTCGGGCAAGGGTGGAGGCTGTCCAGTACCTTCCCTCCGCCGGTGTGATCCGGTTCAGGTTCAACGGGTGTCATCTCAGCGCCGCAGCGCACCCCGAGGTCTCGCGGACATTAGGCCCCGGGCGCAACAATGACAAGCCAAAGCCCCGCCAGGACCTATGGCCAGGTCAAACTGGACCGCTGCCAGCGCCGATCCCCTGTTCTTCTGGCTTAAAATATCCCGGGGGAGCCGCCGCAGGCGTCGGGGGCAGCGCCCCTGCCCGCTTTGCCGCAGAGGAATCCGCTTGAGGCACAGGCCCCTGCCCGCTAAGCACGTCCCGCAAAGGAGACCGCGCCGCATGTCGATGAACAGCTTTGGACACCTCTTCCGCGTCACCACCTGGGGCGAAAGCCACGGGCCCGCGCTTGGCGCCACCGTCGACGGCTGCCCGCCGAACGTGCCGCTGGAGCCGGAAATGCTGCAGCAGTGGCTGGACAAGCGCCGCCCCGGCCAGAACAAGAACACCACCCAGCGCAATGAGCCGGACGCGGTCAAGATCCTGTCGGGCGTGTTCGACGGCATGTCCACCGGCACGCCGATCCAGCTGATGATCGAAAACACCGACCAGCGCTCCAAGGACTACGGCGAGATTTCCCAGACCTTCCGCCCGGGCCACGCCGACATCACCTATTTCCAGAAATACGGCAACCGCGACTACCGCGGCGGCGGCCGCTCCTCGGCGCGCGAAACCGCGGCACGGGTTGCCGCGGGCGGTGTTGCACGTGAAGCAATCAAGGCGCTGGCGCCGGGGCTGGAGATCAAGGGCTACATGACCCGGATGGGCGCGCTGAAGATCGACCGCAGCCGCTTTGACTGGGACGCGATTGAGCAGAACGATTTCTGGATCCCCGACGCAGGCGCGGTGCAGGAATGGGAAGACTACCTGCAGGCCCTGCGCAAGGCGCACGACTCGGTCGGCGCAGTGGTCGAGGTGGTCGCCCGCAATGTCCCCGCCGGTATCGGCGCGCCGGTTTACGGCAAGCTGGACACCGATCTGGCCGCCGCGATGATGTCGATCAACGCCGTGAAGGGCGTGGAAATCGGCGAGGGCATGAATGCCGCGCGGCTGAAGGGTTCGGAAAACGCCGATGAGATCTTCATGGGTGAAAACGGCCCGGAGTATTCCTCCAACCACGCCGGCGGCATCCTGGGCGGCATTTCCACCGGTCAGGATGTGGTAGTGCGCTTTGCGGTGAAGCCTACGTCGTCAATCCTCACCCCGCGCAAGTCGATCCGCAAGGACGGTTCTGCCACCGAAGTCATCACCAAGGGCCGCCACGACCCCTGCGTCGGCATCCGCGCGGTGCCGGTGGCCGAGGCGATGATGGCCTGTGTGATCCTGGATCACCTGCTGCTGCACCGCGGCCAGATCGGCGAAAACCAGGGCCGGATCGGTTGAGAAACAGGCTCTAACCAGGGCCAAGTGCTTCTTTTTGGGCGAGATTTGCAAATGCAGGCCTCGCACTTTTTCAATTCTCAACCGTGCTCGCCTGCGCATTGGCTGTGGTCGCCCAGCGCCGTCAGCACCTTGCAGCAGCCGCCATTGCCGCCGTCGCACAGATGGCTGATCCGCTCCAGCTCCGCCGCCAGCTGCTCCAGCTTTCGGATGCGGTCGCGCACATTCTCAAGCTGGCTGCGGGCGATCCGGTCGGCCTCGGCGCAGTCGTCACCCAGGTGCCCGTCTAGCCCCATCAGAGCCTTGATGTCTTCCAGCGGGAACCCCAGGTCGCGGGCGTGTTTGATGAAGCCCAGCGTATCCATGCCATCCTGCCCGTACCGGCGCTGGTTGCCAGCATTGCGGCCCGGCGCCGGCAGCAGGCCGATCTCCTCGTAATAGCGGATGGTGGGCACCTTCACGCCGGTGGTCTTGGACAGCTGGCCGATGGAAAACATGTTCAGAATCTCTTGAAGCTCTAGTGACTAGAGGCCTTACATTGACCTCGAATCAGGAATGAGGACAAGAGCAATGGCAGGCTGCTGCAATCATGAGGCCCGGTTTGACGGGGTATCGGCGGACTATAAACGCAGGCTTTGGCTGGTGATCGCCATCAACGCCGGCATGTTCGCGGTGGAAATGGGCGCAGGCCAGATGTCCGGCAGCCAGGCGCTGAAGGCGGACGCGCTGGACTTTCTGGGCGATGCGCTGACCTATGGCATCTCTCTGGCGGTGATCGGCGCCACCCTGCGCACCCGCGCGCTGGCCGCACTGGGTAAGGGCATCAGCCTGCTGCTGATGGGGCTCTGGGTGTTCGGTTCTACTATCTATCAGGTGTTCTACGTCGGCGTGCCGCAGGCGCAGATCATGGGTGTGATCGGCTTCATGGCGCTGGCTGCCAATCTGATTTCGGTAATGCTGCTGGCCCGCTACAAGGACGGCGACGCGAATGTGCGCTCGGTCTGGCTGTGTTCACGCAATGACGCCATCGGAAATGTGGCGGTGATGATTGCGGCCTTGGGGGTCTGGGGCACAGCCACCGGCTGGCCGGACCTGATTGTGGCCGGGATCATGGGCGGGCTGTTTCTGAATTCGGCCTCCCAGATTCTGGTGCAGGCAGTGCGGGAATGGCGGGAGGAAGAGGCGCACGCGGCGGCACATACACTTTAGGCACTGAGGGCTGTGCCTGCCTGGGCAGGCACAGCCCGACTTCTCGGCCGGGCGGAACAGAGATTAGCCAAACAGCCCTGCGTGTTCCTCGCGCAGGGCTTTTTTCTGCACCTTGCCCATGGTGTTACGCGGCAGCGCGTCCAGCAGGATGATCTGCTTGGGCTGCTTGAACTTGGCCAATTGCCCGGACAGAGCGGATTTGATGGCTTCAGCGCTGGTGCCGTCACCGTCAGGCACCACCACGGCCACCACGCCCTCGCCGAAGTCTGGATGCGGCACGCCGATCACCGCGCTTTCCAGCACGCCGGGCAGATCGTCGATCAGGCTCTCCACCTCCTTGGGGTAGACGTTGAAGCCGCCAGTGATAATCAAATCCTTCTCGCGCCCGACGATCGTGACATAGCCATCGGCGCCGATCTTTGCCATGTCGCCGGTGATGAACCAGCCGTCCGGCTGCAGCTCCTCCGCCGTCTTCTCCGGCATCTGCCAATAGCCCTGGAACACGTTCGGCCCGCGCACCTCCAGCACGCCAATCTCTCTGGCCGGCACCTCAGTGCTGTCCTTCATCACCCGCGCCTCAACCCCTGGCAGCGGGAAGCCGACGGTGCCGGCCCGGCGCTCTCCGTCATAAGGATTCGACGTGCTCATATTGGTTTCGGTCATCCCGTACCGTTCCAGGATGCGGTGGCCAGTTCGGACCTCCCACTGCTCGTGGGTATCCACCAGCAGGGGGGCGGAGCCGGAAATGAACAGCCGCATGTTTGCGGCGCGGTCCCGGGTCAGCTGCTCATCCGCCAGCAGACGGGTGTAAAAGGTCGGCACCCCCATCAGCGCGGTGGCCGCGGGCATCGCCTCCAGGATGGCATCGGCATCAAAGCCCGGCAGGAACACCACCTGGGCACCGGCAAGCAGCGCCACATTGGTCGCCACAAACAGCCCGTGGGTGTGGAAGATCGGCAGCGCATGGATCAGCACGTCGTCCTTGGTGAACCGCCAGTAGTCCCGCAGGGTCAGCGAGTTGGAGGCCAGGTTGTCATGGCTCAGCATCGCGCCTTTGGAGCGGCCGGTGGTGCCGGAGGTGTACAAGATCGCCGCCAAGTCGCCAGCCCCGCGGGCCACGGGCTCAAACCCGGGCTGCCCGTCCGCCAGATCGCGCAAGGTGCCCTGCCCCGCCGCATCCAGTGTCAGCACCTCGGCCTCGCCGGAGATTGCGCTGATCTCCTCGAAACGCGCAGGATCGCAGACCACGGCCCGGGGCGTTGCGTCGCCAACGAAATAGGCGACCTCCGACCCGGTATAGGCTGTGTTCAGCGGCAGAAAGATACCACCGGCCATGATCGTGCCCAGATACAGTTCAATCGCCTGAATCGTTTTCTGCACCTGCACCGCGATCCGGTCGCCCGGCTGCACGCCCAGGGCTGCCAACGCCGCCGCCATCCGTTCGGCACCGGCAAACAGCGCACCGAAGGTAACCGTGCCATCGTTCGGGAGACGGGCGAAGACATCCTTCTCGCGTCCCAGGGACGACTCGCGCAATTGGCGGATCAGGTGGTTGGCGTCATACATCGGCGGCTCCTTCATCTGGCGGCGCCATTTGCGCGCCTTGATCCCCCGAAATCAAGCCATTGATCTTTGAGACACACGGGCGCAGGTTCACACCATGGCAAAATCCTTAACATCGCATCGACCGATGCTGGCGATTCTCCTGAAGGTGACAGCAATTGCTCTGTTCACCGCTCTGTCCGGGATCATCAAGGCGACATCCGAACATGTTCCAGCAGGGGAGGCGGTGTTTTTCCGATCGTTTTTTGCGATTCCTGTGATTGTGGTCTGGCTATCCATGCGCGGCGAGCTGCGGCACGGTTTGATCACCAAAAAGCCGATGTTTCACGTGTGGCGCGGCCTTGTTGGAACGTCTGCCATGGCAATGACTTTCATGGGGCTGGCACTGCTGCCGCTGCCAGAGGTTACCGCCATCGGTTATGCCACGCCAATCTTCACCCTGATCCTGGCAGCGCTGTTTCTGGGGGAAACCATCCGGCTGGTGCGGATCAGCGCAGTGGCCATCGGCCTGCTGGGTGTTCTCATCATGATTTGGCCGCGGCTGGGCGGCGATTTGGATGACGGCGCCATGCTGGGCGTACTGCTGGTGGTCGGCGCAACAGTGGCCCGCGGCTTTGTCCAGATCCACATCCGCCGCATGGTACAGTCCGAGCATACCGCGGCCATCGTGTTCTATTTCTCGCTGACAGCCTCCGGCCTGGCGCTGCTGACCGCACCCTTTGGCTGGGTCCTGCCGGATGCGCAAACCGCCGCGCTTCTGGTCAGCGCCGGCCTGGTCGGCGGGGTCGCACAGATCTTGGTCACGTCCTCTTACCGCTTTGCCCCGGCCTCGATGCTGGCGCCCTATGACTATGCCTCGATGATATTTGCCATCGTCATTGGATATGTCTGGTTTGAGGAATGGCCGACGCTGGTGATGCTGGCGGGTGCTGCTCTGGTGATTGCCGGCAACGTGCTGGTCATCTGGCGCGAGCACCGGCTGGGCCTGCGGCGCGGCAAGGCCAGGCCGCTGATTGATCCCAAGGGTGGGTAACAGGCTCTAACATTGAATTTCCTGCGGCTGGAGGCCACTAGGGCGACGCGCCCGCCCTCACAAAAAGGGGCGGGCGCTGCCAGGCCTGCGTCAAGGCGGGCCAGTTCAAATGGCGCGGGTCAGCCCCCCATCAACACGAATGTTCTGCCCGGTGGTATAGGCCGCATCATCCGAGGCGAGATAGGCGATCAGCGCGGAAATCTCGCGGGCGGTGCCGTAGCGGCCCATCGGGATACGCGCCTTGCGGTCTTCGGTCTCTGGAAGGCTGTCGATAAACCCTGGCAGCACGTTGTTCATCCGCACGCCCTGGGCGGCAAACTTGTCAGCAAACAGCTTGGTAAAGCTCGCCAGACCGGCCCGGAACACGCCGGAGGTCGGGAACAGCGGGTCGGGCTCGAACACCGCAAAGGTCGAGATATTGACGATCGACCCCTTGCCCTGCGCCGCCATGACGGGCGCCACCAGACGCGCCGGGCGGATCACGTTCATCAGGTAGAATTCCATCCCCAGATGCCAATCGTTATCGCTGATTTCCATGATGTCACCCTTGGGGCCGTGGCCCGCGGAATTGACTAGAACGTCAATCCGTCCCCAACGGTCCATAACCTTATCGACCAGCGCCTGCAGGTCGTTTTGTTCCAAGTTAGAGCCTGTATGGCCCACGCCGCCCAGCTCTTGCGCCAGGGCCTCGCCCTTGCCGGAAGAGGAGAGGATAGCGACCTCATATCCTTGTGCGTGAAGATGGCGGGCGGCATCCGCGCCCATGCCGCTGCCTGCGGCGGTGAAGAGTGCAACTTTGGTCATTTCCATACTCCTTTGCTTGTTCCCAAGATGGCCGTTGAAGGCGCGCTTGACCAATCATGTCTCATCGCGCGAGACTGCAGAAAAACTACTGGCTTGGATCTGATGCGCTTGCCCAATCTCAATGCCCTGCGGATGTTTGACGCCGCCGCCCGCCGCCTGAACTTCGGCCGCGCGGCAGAAGAGCTGCACCTGACCCAAGGCGCGGTGGCGCAGCAGGTGCGGCGGCTGGAGGCGGATCTGGGGCACAAGCTGTTCCACCGCCACGCGCGGGGGCTGACGCTGACTGATACCGGCCGCAGCTACCACGCGCCGGTGCAGCAGGCCTTGGCACTGATCGGGGATGCAACAGACAAGCTGGCCCCGGCGGTGCAGCGGGTGACACTTTCGGTGCCGCCCTCCTTTGCCTCAAAATGGCTGGTACCGCGGCTGCCGGAGTTCGAGGCCGCGCATCCGGACATCGACCTTCGGGTGGTGGCAGAGGAGAGCCTGACAAATTTCAAACGGGACGGCATCGACATTGCCATCCGCCAAGGCAGCAAACCGCAGGACAGCGGGCTGAATTCTGCCCTGCTGTCGCTAGTGGACCTGGTGGCAGTGGCACGGCCGGACTCGACTCTGGCACGGGAAGAGACGCTGGAACTCGCGGACCTGGCCCAGCACACGCTGATCCAAGACGGGCATCGCCACTGGGACCTTCTGCTGCGCCAGGAGGGCCTCACAGCCGTCGGCAGGGTCCTGCAATTCAACCAGACAGCGCTGGCGATGGATGCGGCGGTGAACGGCCAGGGCATCGCATTGGTGCCCCGGATCTTTCTGGGCAGCCAGCCCTTGGAGGTGCTGTGGCAAGCACCCCGGCTGGAGGACCAGGGCTTCCATGTGCTGTGGCCCAGCGCAAAAAGCCGGGCCAAGGCAGTGGTTGACTGGCTGCTGAGCCAATAAAATTCAGGCCGAGGCCGTCTCTGCCCCTTCCGGCGCGCTGAGCGAGATCACGCCAACAACGGCGGCCCCGTTCAGCCAATAGAAGGCGGCGTCCAGACCGGCAAAACCAAAAATGAACGGTGCTGCCAGAAAGGTCAGGCCGACAATCAGGTCCACGGCCAGATGCAGCTTGTAGGGCAGCACCCGGATCAGGCCGAGGTGGTGGTCGGTCAGCACCGTCAGCACAAAGGCGGCGATGCCGGTTGCAACCGACAGCCACAGCGCCAG
This sequence comes from Leisingera sp. F5, assembly GCF_001593695.1. Taxonomy (NCBI): domain Bacteria; kingdom Pseudomonadati; phylum Pseudomonadota; class Alphaproteobacteria; order Rhodobacterales; family Roseobacteraceae; genus Leisingera; species Leisingera sp. F5. The sequence goes on from NZ_LUKH01000042.1 coordinate 19,233, forward strand.
CGGGTTGCTTTGGCCGAGGCCCAACAGAAACGGCAGCCCCATCAGGGCGATTGCCACCGGATAGTCGAGATAGGCGTGGACGGTGCGGGTCACGAAACGAAGAGGCATGGATCAGATCCTTGTTACTGAGAGTGTCCTGGCCGCATCATTTGCGGCTCTGTCCCCAGATTGATCCGTTTGTTCCGAACGGTGAATTTCAATTCATCTGCATAACCATGCAGATCGTTCAGAATCTGGAAGGAATGCCCGGTTCAGGCCGCCAAGTGCTGCTGCCGGTAGGCTGCGGGCGACATGCCGACTTGCTTGCGGAACACCCGTGAAAATGCCGCCTCGGACGCATAGCCGGCAATCTCGGCAGCGTCGGCCACGTTCAATCCCTGTTCCGTCAGCCCCTGGCAGGCGATCTGCATCCGCCAACCGGTGAGGTACTGCATCGGTGTTACCTCCATCTTGGCGGCAAACTCCTGAGCGAATGCAGTGCGCGACATCCCGGCTTCACGTGCCAGGCCCTCGACGCTCCACTCCTGTGCCGGCGCCTGGTGAAAGGCCGTCAACGCCCGGGATATACGCGGGTCTGCGAAACCGGCCAGCGCCGACCCACTGGGACTTTGGTGTTCAAGATAGGCACGGATCGCCTGAGCAAACAGCACCTCAGACAGTTTCAACGCAATCAAGTCGCCGCCGATGCGGGCGCCATGCACCTCGGATCCGATCATCCGCAGCGTCGCCTCGATCCAGGCGCCGGCTTCCTCGCCGTAGTTTTCGATCACGATATAGGGCGGCAGCCGGTCAATCAGCATATGCCCGGTGCCGCGCCGCCCCGGCACACCGGCAAAGGAGAAATGGCCGCAAATCAGCTGGGTGTCCCTGTCCTCTTCAGCGCCGCCATAGACCAGCACCCCGCCGCCGTCATAACCTGCGTCCTCCAGCACCCGGTCAAGCGGCAGGGCGTTCAACGGCTGCACTTCGTTGCACAAAAGCATATGCGCCGCGCCATGCGGGATCAGCACCAAATCGCCCTGTTTCAACCGCAGGGTTTCGCCAGTGGCGGGCACATGCAGCTTCAACTCTCCGCGCTGAACAAAATGGAACCGTGCCACGTTGTCGAACGGCGGCACCTGGATCCCGAAGGGCGGTGTAAAGGAGGTACGGAAATAGAGTGTCCCTTTGAGGGAAAGCCGGGTGAGGATATCGCTGAGCAGGTCCAACATGGTGCCCATGATAAGCACCCCGCATCTGGCGTCCATGGTGCAGGACGATCCGCAAGGGAATGTGAACGGATTGCCAAGCAACAGTATACACACGGCCAGCAGGACCGCCACCTGCCCTGTGACCACGGATCAAACGCTAGGTTTCAACAATGCCGATTTGATAGTTTAAAAACGCCCGTTCCCGGATCTTCCTCAAGGCGTGGTATTCAGCACTTTGAAACACCTTGTCCACTGCGTCCCTGTCGGGATACCGGACCACAGTCACCATCTCCGGAAGTGCCTGGCCGATCAGTGTTTCCGAGATTTCATACCCTTGGATGATTTCAGCGCCTGCCTCTTCAAGCAGCGGCTTGGTTGTCCCCAAGTACATGGTCAGCGCTTCCAGGTCGTCTGGATTTACTGTTGTCAGTGCAAAAACTGTAACTGGCATTTTTCACCTGTCTGCAGATCCCTCAACCTTTGGTGCCCCGTTTGGACCAGCCAAAGACAATTGCATCACATCAAGCCATTGATGCGGCTGATGCGCGGCCTTTGCACACCACTGCTAACTCGTGAAAACCCACGTCCCGGAACCGTTATGCCACCGTGATGGCAGCACTTAAACTGTTCATTTTAAGACGCGGATATCCGGCCGTTCCTTACTGCCGCGGGGACTCATCAAATGGAGGCTGCCGCTTCTAGCTGTGATATTCAGGCCGGCAGAGCGGCGGCAAAACAAAACCCCCGCACGCAGGCGGGGGGTTTTCAATCCGGAAGTGAGGTACGCTTACGCGCGGACCAGTTTCTCGTAATCCTCGGCGATCTCGCGGGTCAGAGCGCCGACCTCGAATTTGTACGGGCCAATCTCGCCAACCGGAGTGACCTCGGCGGCGGTACCGGTCAACCAGCACTGTTCAAATTCTTCCATCTCTTCCGGCTTGATCCGGCGCTCATGCACGGTGACGCCCTTGTCCTTGAGCATGCCGATCACGGTCTGGCGGGTGATGCCGTTGAGGAAGCAGTCCGCCAGCGGGGTGTGCACCTCGCCGTCTTTCACGAAAAAGATGTTGGCACCGGTCGCCTCGGCCACATAGCCGCGCCAGTCCATGAACAGTGCGTCCGAGCAGCCCTGCGCGGTCGCCTTATGCTTGGAGATGGTGCAGATCATGTAGAGGCCGGCCGCCTTGGCGTGGACCGGGATGGTTTCCGGGCTCGGGCGTTTCCACTCAGCAATCGCCAGCTTGGCGCCCTGCATCTTGGCGTCGCCGTAATAGGCGCCCCAGCCCCAGACCGCGATCGCCATCCGCACCGGGTTGGCAGCAGAGGCCACGCCCATATCATCGCCCGAGCCGCGCCAGACCAACGCGCGCACATAGGCGTCCTGCAGGCCGGACACCTTTAGCGCCTCATCCTTGGCCGCCTCGATCTGATCAACGGTATAGGGCATCGGCATATCCAGCGCCTCGGCACTGGCGATCAGGCGTTCGGAATGCTCGCGGCTCTTGAAGATCTTGCCATTATAGGCGCGCTCACCCTCAAACACCGAGGAAGCATAATGCATCGCATGGGTCAGGATATGCACCTTGGCATCCCGCCAGTCGACAAGTCCCCCATCCATCCAGATCACACCGTCGCGGTCGTCGTAACCAGCCATGCCGCACCCTCCTAAAACTCTGCGGGATTTCCATTTATTGCGCAGATTACGACCGAAACGGACATAATCTTGCGTCAAAGCTGAGATTCGATACATCTTCACCCTTGGAATGTCAACAACACTGACATAAACTGCACGGTAATACAGACGAGGGGGCACCGAATGCCTGAAGGCCGGACAGGGCAGGGATACGGCGGCGAAAGCCTGCTGTTTCTGACGGATGAGCAGCTGCGCCAGGGGATCGAGGCAATGTTCTTTGCCTATCGCGGCTTTACGGCCGATCCGGACCGGATCCTGGCAGAATTGTCCTATGGCCGGGCGCATCACCGGGCGATCCACTTCATCAACCGCTCGCCGGGCACGACAGTGAACAACCTTCTCAGCATTCTGGGCGTGACCAAACAGTCGCTGAACCGGGTGCTGCGCACGTTGATCGGCGACGGGCTGGTGATCAGCAAAGTGGGTGAGCTGGATAAGCGCGAGCGGCATCTGTACCTGACCGATCAGGGCGCAGCGCTGGAAGCCACACTGTCAGACGCCCAGCGCGCCCGGATGCGCGCCGCCTACAAGGATGCCGGTCCCGAGGCGGTGCAGGGCTTCAAGAAAGTGCTTGAGGCGATGATGGATGCGGACATGCGCCGCGCCTATGCGAAGCTGCGGGATTGAGCCACATGAGCATGAATGACGCCCACCTGCTGATCGTCGATGACGACGAACGCATCCGCGGGCTTTTGAAGAAATTCCTGATGCGCTCGGGATTTCTGGTCACTGCTGCACGCGATGCCGCCCATGCCCGGCGGGTGCTGGCGGGGCTGGATTTCGACCTGATCGTCATGGATGTGATGATGCCGGGCGAAGATGGCATCTCGCTCACCCAATCGCTGCGTGAGACCATGGCCACGCCGATCCTGCTGCTGACGGCCAAGGGCGAGACCGAAGACCGGATTGCTGGTCTGGAGGCAGGGGCGGATGACTATCTGCCAAAACCGTTTGAGCCCAAGGAACTGCTGTTGCGCGTCAACGCCATCCTGCGGCGGATGCCTGACACCACGGCGCAGGAAACGGCCCCCAAGGTGCTGCATCTGGGCGCCATCCGTTATGACATCGAACGCGGTGAGATGTGGCAGGGCGATGAGCTGATCCGCCTCACCGGCACTGAAAGCCAGCTGATGAAGATCTTCTCGGCCCAGCCCGGCGAGCCGGTCTCCCGCACCAAACTGGTCGAGGATCTGGGCCGTGACCGGGGCCAGGCGCAGGAACGTGCCGTGGATGTGCAGATCACCCGCCTGCGCCGCAAGATCGAGCCGAACCCGAAACAGCCGCAATATCTGCAGACGGTACGCGGCGCGGGATATATGCTGGCCCCCGACTAAAGCGCACCGCGCCCCTTCCTCTTCCCAAAAATATCCCGGGGTCCGAGGCAGAGCCCCGGGATTCCCCTTGCCGCGCAGCGCCGCGGCCCCCTAGGGTCGCGCCAAACCCGGCCGCAGGAGGATATAAGCCATGACAACCGCCCTGATCACCCACGCGGATTGCCTGAACCACGTGACACCGGACGGACATCCGGAACAGGTGGCGCGGCTCGCGCATATCCTGCACGCGCTGGAACCTTTGGACCTGAAGCGGGTAACGGCTCCGATGGCCGCCGAAGACGATATTCTACGCATTCACCCGGCTAGCTACCTGTCGGACTTGCGCAAAGCCTCTCCGGCAGAGGGCTGGGCACAGATCGATGGCGATACCTTCCTGTCCCCTGGCTCGCTGGATGCGGCCTTCCGTGCTGCGGGCGCAGTGGTGCGCGGTGTCGATATGGTGCTGGGCGGCGAGGTTCAGAACGCCTTTGCCGCGGTGCGCCCGCCGGGGCATCATGCCGAAACCGATACCGCGATGGGCTTCTGCCTGTTCGGCAATGCGGCGCTGATGGCCAAACACGCGCTGGACCATCACGGACTCAGCCGCGTTGCGGTGGTGGATTTCGACGTGCATCACGGCAATGGCACCCAGGACCTGCTGTGGGACGAGGCACGCGCGCTGGTGATCACCAGCCAGCAGATGCCGCTCTGGCCCGGCTCCGGCCGCCCGGAGGAGGACGGCGCCCATGGCAATATCCTCAACATGCCGCTGGCCCCGGGTTCGGGCCGGGCGGAAATGCAGGCAGCTTATGAGGGTCAGGCCTTCCCGCGGTTGCGTGACTTCAAGCCGGAGCTGATCATCATCTCTGCAGGCTTTGACGCCCATCAGGACGACCCGCTCGCCAGCCTCAACTGGGCAACCGCCGATTTCGCCTGGATCACGGCCGAGCTGTGCAAACTTGCCAGTGAACTTTGCGGAGGCCGTATCGTCTCGACTTTGGAAGGCGGATATGATCTGAACGCGCTGGCCGCCGCAACGCGCGCGCATGTGGAAGAATTGATAAAGGCACCGGCATGACAGAGACCCCCGTAGACCAGATGAGCTTTGAACAGGCGATGCGCGAGCTGGAAGGCGTGGTGGACCAGCTGGAGCGCGGCGACGTGGCGCTGGATGCCTCGATTGCGCTGTATGAACGCGGCGCGGCGCTGAAAAAACGCTGCGAGGATGAGCTGAAGCGCGCCGAGGAAAAGGTCGCCGCCATCACGCTGGATGCAAACGGCACCCCCAAGGGCATCCAGCCGCTGGACGCCGGCTGAGCCATGACCGCCGCTGCAGACGCAAGAACGCGCCCCTTTAGGGCAGTGCTGAAAGACGCACAGTCCCGCATCACCGCGCATATGGAGATGCGGCTGGCAGGCAGTGACGAGCTGCACACCGCCATGCGATACGCCATCACCGGCGGCAAGATGCTGCGCGGTTTTCTGGTGCTGGAAGGTGCCCGCCTGCATGGGATCCCGTCCAAAACCGCATTCGAGGCAGCTCTCGCCATCGAATGCATCCACGCCTATTCCTTGGTGCATGACGACCTGCCCTGCATGGATGACGACGACCTCCGCCGCGGCCAGCCCACCGTGCACCGGAAATGGGATGAGGCAATGGCAGTGCTGGCAGGCGACAGCCTGCAGGCCTTCGCCTTTGAACTGCTGGCAGATCCCAAGATTGGCCCGCATGCGCTGACCCTGATCCGCGGTCTGGCGCAGTCCTCAGGCAAGGACGGCATGGTCTCGGGTCAGATGCTGGATATCGCCGCGGAAACCGCCGCTGATCCACTGACGCTTGAACAGATCTCCCGCCTGCAAAGCCGCAAGACCGGCTGCCTGATCGAATGGTCCGCCACCGCCGGCGCGGTGCTGGCTGGTGCCGACCCGGTTCCGCTGCGGCAATACGCATCCGCCCTTGGCCTTGCATTTCAGATCGCCGACGACATCTTGGACGTGGAAGGTGATGTTGCCAAGGTGGGCAAGGCCGTGCGCAAGGACGCAGACGCCGGCAAAGCGACCTTTGTCTCGCTTCTGGGGCTGGCAGAGGCCAAAACCCGTGCCGGCGCCCTGTGTGAAGAGGCCTGCGATGCGCTTTCACCCTACGGTGAAGACGCGGCAACCTTGAAGGACGCCGCGCGTTTCGTTATTGCGCGCGACAGCTAACCCCGCGCGCCACGCCACGCACCCTGCCCGGCGCAGCCCAAGGAGACACCATGCCCGACCGGCCCAAAACCCCGCTTCTGGACCAGATCACGCGCCCCGCGGATCTGAAGGGGCTGACGGATGCCCAGCTGGTGCAGGTGGCCCACGAGCTGCGGCAGGAAACGATCTCTGCCGTCTCGGTCACCGGCGGCCACCTCGGCGCGGGTCTCGGCGTGGTGGAACTGACCACCGCGCTGCACGCCGTGTTCGACACCCCGCGCGACAAGGTGATCTGGGACGTCTCCCACCAGTGTTATCCGCACAAGATCCTGACCGGCCGCCGCGACCGCATCCGCACCCTGCGGATGAAAGACGGGCTCAGCGGCTTCACCAAACGCTCTGAGTCGCCCTTTGATCCCTTTGGCGCCGCCCACAGCTCCACCTCGATCAGCGCCGCGCTCGGCTTTGCCGTGGCCCGCGACCTTGGCGGTGTGATCCCAGAAGGCAACGGCGACGCCATCGCGGTGATTGGCGACGGCTCAATGTCGGCCGGCATGGCGTTTGAGGCGATGAACAACGCGGGCCACCTGGGTAAACGGCTGATTGTCATCTTGAACGACAATGAAATGTCGATCGCCCCGCCTGTGGGTGCGCTGTCCTCCTATCTCTCGCGCCTCTACGCGGGCGAGCCCTTCCAAGAGCTGAAGGCCGCCGCCAAAGGCGCCGTCTCGCTGCTGCCGGAACCCTTCCGCGAAGGCGCCAAACGCGCCAAGGATATGCTTAAGGGCATGGCGGTCGGCGGCACCCTGTTCGAAGCGCTTGGCTTCTCCTATCTCGGCCCCATCGACGGCCACGACATGGACCAGCTGCTGCCGGTCCTGCGCACCGTCAAGGCCCGCGCCACCGGCCCGATCCTGATCCATGTCCTGACCAAAAAGGGCAAAGGCTACGCCCCGGCTGAGGCCGCCCGCGACAAGGGCCATGCCACCGCCAAATTCGACATGGTGACCGGTGAGCAGAAAAAGGCGCCCAGCAACGCGCCCTCCTATACTTCGGTCTTCGGCAATGAGCTGGTGAAACTGGCCGCCAAGGACGACAAGATCTGCGCTGTCACCGCCGCCATGCCCGATGGCACCGGGCTGAACCTGATGGCCGAACGCTACCCCTCGCGCTGCTTTGACGTCGGCATTGCCGAACAGCACGGCGTGACCTTTGCCGCCGCGCTGGCCGCTGGCGGCATGAAGCCCTTTTGCGCGATGTATTCCACCTTCCTGCAGCGCGGCTATGACCAGGTGGTGCATGACGTGGCGATCCAGCGCCTGCCGGTCCGCTTTGCCATCGACCGTGCCGGTCTGGTCGGCGCCGATGGCGCCACCCACGCCGGCAGCTTCGACATTGGCTATATGGCCAACTTGCCGGGTATGGTGGTGATGGCCGCCGCCGACGAGGCAGAGCTGGTCCATATGGTCGCCACCGCCGCCGCCCATGACGACGGCCCCATCGCCTTCCGTTTCCCCCGCGGCGAGGGCGAAGGTGTCGAGATGCCCGAGACCCCGGAAGTTCTGGAAATCGGCAAGGGCCGGATGATCCAGGACGGCAAACGCGTGGCGCTGCTGTCCTTCGGCACCCGCCTGGGCGAGGTGCGAAAGGCTGCCGAGGCATTGGCGGCCAAAGGCATAACGCCCACCATTGCCGACGCCCGTTTTGCCAAACCGCTGGACCACAGCCTGATTCTGCAGCTGGCTGCAGACCACGAGGCGCTGATCACCATCGAAGAAGGCGCCGTGGGCGGTTTCGGCTCCCACGTCGCACAGCTGCTGTCCGAGGAAGGCGTGTTCGACAGCGGCCTCAAGTTCCGCTCAATGGTGTTGCCCGATACTTTCATCGACCAGGCCAGCCCGGCGGACATGTATGAAGTCGCGGCGATGAACGCGCCGCAGATCGAAGCCAAGGTGCTGGAAGTGCTGGGCGTAGCGACGATAGGCGAGAAGCGGGCTTAATAGCAGAACAATGGGCCCGCGCCTGCCTGGGCTGGCGCAGACACGCCTGCCAGCTGTGTGCGGCGTGTTAAAAAAACCGGTCACCTCACAGGCATACCTGTGAGCCCCAGATAGCTTTCTTTTGTTCAGCTTGCGCACCAATGCAGCGACCTTGTCGTCCCCGAGCAGGTAGACAGGCAGCTTGTAAGGGCAGACCACGGCAAAGTTCAACAACATGGCCCGTTTGGCAAAAACCGCGGGGTCAAACACGATGTCCGCTTTGGCTGCAAACGATTGCTCTTCCCAAATCTGATCCAGAACCCCAGGAAACTGCTTACTGATCCGCGCGTAAAGCCGCCCCAGCGTCCGGAAATTTAACAGAACAAAGACCAAATGCAGCCAGCCCATGCCCTAAACCCCCGGCGGCTCGGCAGGCGGCACAAAGCTTTCCATATCCTCGGCCTCCAGCACCGCGCACAGCCCCTCGCGATATGTGGGATACAGAAGCTCCACCCCCAACTCGTCTTTGATGCGCCGGTTCCGGACCCGCTTGTTCTCGCCGTAAAAGCTGCGCGCCATCGGCGTCATGCCGGCCTCGTCAAAGGGCACCTCGGCAGGCATAGGCAGGCCAAGCAGTTCCGCTGCATGGCCCAGCACATCCTGCGGCGGGGCCGGGTCGTCATCACAGACGTTGTAGATCGCACCCGGGCTGGGCTGCGCGATGGAGGCCGCCAGCACCTGCGCGATATCCTCCACATGAATACGTGAAAACACCTGTCCCGGCTTCACGATCCGCCGCGCCTTGCCCGCCATCAGCTTGGCAAAGGGACCGCGGCCAGGGCCGTAGATACCGGCCAGCCGGAAGATATGCAGCGGCAGACCCGGGATCGCCTGCCAGTGCGCTTCCGCCTTGACCCGCCAGTCGCCGCGCTCGCTGGAGGGCCTCACGGGCGTGGCCTCATCCACCCAGGCGCCGCCGTGGTGCCCATAGACGGCGGTGGTTGAGAGATAGCCGGCCCATTCCAGTTCCCGGGCCGCGGCAAGTTGGTCACCCATCGCTGCCAGCAACGGATCGCCGTCCGCATTGGGCCCGATCGAGCTCAGAACATGCGTCACCCCATCCAGCGGCACTGACTGCCCCGGCCAGGCGATCATCTCCACCCCTTCGGCTTCCACCACCTCGCGCGAGGTGCCGATGACCCGCCATCCCTGCGCCAGCAGGCGCGGGGCAAGGGCACGGGCCGTGTATCCAAATCCAAGGCAGAGCAGCGTTTTTTTCATGTCTCCTAGATGCGTTGGCCGGTCCGGCGGCGCAAGGGTTGATTCGAATCCTCATCCGCCTTTTCATACCCCGTATGGACAAGCAGAAACCGGGACTTTCGAACGCATACGCCCTGCAGACCCCCGCCGGTTCCAAGCAACTGTACGGAGACTGGGCCAGCACATATGATCAGGATTTCGCTGCCGGGCAGGACTACCTGCTGCCCGGATTGACTGCCAAGGCTTTTGCCGCCGCCGGGGGAACAGGCCCGGTGCTGGATGCCGGCGCAGGCACTGGCCTCTGCGGCCAGGCGCTGCAAGCGCTCGGAATTGAGCCTGTTGACGCCACCGACATCAGCGCCGCCATGCTGGCCGAGGCCCTCCGCAAGGATGCCTACCGCGACGTGATCGAGGCTGATCTTCTGGAAGGCATCCCGGTGCCGCGCGGCTTCTACCGCGGTGTGGTGTCTTCCGGGACTTTCACCCACGGGCACCTCGGCCCCGAAGTGCTGCCTGCCCTGCTGCGAGTGGCCGCACCCGGTGCCTGGTTTGCTCTGTCGGTGAATGCAAAGTTCTATGAAAAGGCTGGGTTTGCAGACGCCTTTGACCGGCTGCTCCAGGGGCAATGGATCAAGAGCCTCACCTTGCCGGAATTGCGTATCTATGGCCCCGGCGCCACCGGCACGCACAGGAACGACACCGCCCTGATCGCCTTGTTTCAGAAGGTGTAAGCCCGCCTGTTCTTTCCGGGTCAAAGACGGCCGAAGGCCGCCATGCGCCAGCATGGGCACAGCTCCTTGAGACGGAATGAACAGGAAACGCGCTCGAACTGGCTGCTTGAGGAGCAGACCTGCTCCTCAAGAGCTTCTCAGTGGAAAGAAAGCGCCGGGCCGGGCCCAACTCTGCAGGGGACATCTTCAGATGTTCCTAAGCAGGCGGGAGTTCTGCTTCAGCGCCCCTTCCAGATCGGATCGCGTTTTTCGGCAAAGGCACGGGCACCTTCCAGATTGTCCTCGGAACCATAAAGCACATCCACCGTCTGCAGCTGGCGCTGCGTGATGCGGTTCATGGCATCCTGAAACTTTGCGTCCTCAGCGTCGCGCACGATTTCCTTAATCGCCGCATAAACCAGCGGCGGGCCGGACGCGAGCAAGCGCGCCAGCTCCCAGGCGCGGTCCATCAGTTGGTCCGCCGCCACGATCTCATTCACCAGGCCCCAGCGGCTGGCTTCCTCAGCATCGAACCAGCGCCCGGTAAGCAAAAGCTCCATAGCGATGTGATAGGGGATGCGCTTGGGCAGCTTGACGCTGGCTGCGTCCGCAACGGTGCCAGAACGGATTTCCGGCAGCGCAAAACTGGCATGATCTGCCGCAATGATCATGTCTGCCGAAAGCGCCAGCTCCAGCCCGCCGCCGCAGGCGATGCCGTTCACCGCGGCGATCACCGGCTTGTTCATATCGCGCAGTTCTTGCAGCCCGCCAAAGCCGCCAACGCCGTAATCGCCATCCACAGCATCACCATCTGCGGCCGCCTTCAAGTCCCAGCCCGGGCAAAAAAACTTTTCGCCGCCGCCGGTCAGAATCGCCACCCGCAATTCCGGGTCATCGCGGAACTCGCGGAACACGCCCCCCATCACCCGGCTGGTCTGAAGGTCGATGGCATTGGCCTTGGGCCGGTCCAGCGTCACTTCCAGAATTGCACCGTCACGGCGGGTTTTCACTGGGCTGTCGGTCATCTCAAATCCTCCTGGCATGGTCCATGCCGTTTCTGCTTCAGGCCGAAGCCTCAGTATTTCCTGCGCATCAGCGCATCCGCCGCCACCGCATCCGAGGGGGTACAGAGCAGCGGGTTGATCTCAATCTCTTCCAGTCCCACGGCGTTTTCGATCACGTACGCCTCGACGGCACCGATCGCCCGCAGGATTGCGTCGCGGTCCGCCGCCGGGGCGCCGCGGTAGCCGTCCAGCAGTTTTGCGATGCGCAGCGACTTGAGTGCGGTCTCAATCTCTGCGTCCGAAGTCGGCAGCAGGAAAGAGGCGCTGTCCTGCATCAGCTCGGTCAGGGTGCCGCCCGCGGCCAGGGTCATGACAAACCCATGCGCCGGGTCCTTGACCACGCCGATCAGCAGCTCGGCCACCGCGCCGGTGACCATTTCCTCCACCAGGAAGTGCGAAGCCGGCATGTTGAATGCCGCATCACTCACCTCCTGGCCGGAGTTCAGGTTCAGCGCCACGGCGCCTGCCTCCGTCTTATGCGCGACGCCTTCGCCCTTCAGCACCACGGGAAAACCGACATCCACCGCCACTGCACGGGCATTGGTCGCAGAGGCTGCCCGCTTGGAGCGCGGGACGCGCAAGCCATAGCCGGAAAGCTGAAACTTGGCTTCGGCCTCGGGCACCAGATCCGGCTCCACCGCAGGTGTCGGCAGCAGCAGCGGCTGAGGCACGTCCGGCAGCGGCATACTGGCGGCCTCGCAAGCCGCAATGGCTTCGCTGAGACCGCAGAATGGTACCACGCCCGCCGCCATCAGCCGCGCCGCCACATCTTCGGGCAACAGTTCCGGCAGGGTTGCCACCAGGCCGACATTGGCACCGGTGGTCTGATGCGCGCCAATCGCCGCCTGAATGGCGCATTCCCAATCCGACGCTTCACAGCGGTCGCCGCGCGGGAAGTCGGCAATCAGCATGGTCATCGCCAGCTGCGGGTCCATCATTGCGGAGAACGCCTTGGTCATCGCCTCCGTGTCGCGCCAGATATAAGTGTGGTAATCAAGCGGATTAGCCAGCGCCACCATCGGGCCTAGTGCTTCCCGCAGATCCGACTTCTGCCGCCCGTTCAGCGGCGGAAACTCCACGTCCCGACCATGGCCGGTATCCGCGGCCAGGCTTGCCTCCCCGCCGGAACAGCTGATGGTTGCAATGCGGTTCGAGGGCAGCCGCCCTGCTGCATGCAACAGCTTCAGCGTTTCCAGGAAGGACGGCAGGTCATCCAGACGCGGAATGCCGAGACGTGAGAGCAAAGCCCCGGCCCCCGCGTCGCCGCCCGCAAGCGAGGCGGTATGAGAAACAGTTGCAGCCTGGGCCTCGGCCGATTTGCCGACTTTCAGCGCGATGACCGGCTTGCCCAGTTCACGGGCGCGGGCCGCCAGTGCCTCAAAGGCGCGCAGATCGCCAAAACCCTCGATATGCAAGCCCAGCGCGGTGACACGGTCGTCCTCCAGCAGCGCCTGGCCAATTGCGGCAATGCCGGATTGCGCCTGATTGCCCGCGGTCACCACATAGGCCACTGGCAGGCCGCGCTTCTGCATGGTCAGGTTGATCGCGATGTTGGAGCTTTGAGTGACCAGCGCCACGCCTTTCTCCGCCCGCGCGCCGCCATGCTGGTCCGGCCACAGCAGCGCACCGTCCAGATAGTTGATGAAGCCATAGCAGTTGGGCCCGAGGAAGGGCATATCGCCCGCCGCTTCCAGCAGCAGCGCCTGCAGATCGGCACCCTCGGCATCCTCAGCCGCTGCCTCAAGGAACCCGGAAGCAAAGCACACCGCCCCGCCTGCGCCGCGCGCCGACAGCGCCCGCACCACCTCGATCGTGATGAAACGGTTCACCCCGATAAAGGCTGCATCCGGTGTTTCCGGCAGGCTGTCCACATCCTTGAAGGCAGGCAGGCCTGCGACTTCTTCGGCCTTGGGGTGGACGGGCCAGATGGTGCCCTCGAACCCCATCTTCTGGCACTGCTCGATCACCAGGCGGCACCATGCGCCGCCGCCGATCACAGCAATGGTTTTCGGGCGGAAAAGCCTGTTTAGAGACTGCATTTGATCTTATTCACCGGTCTTGCCGCGGTCCAGATGGCCGAGGTCTTGTTCAGGGTTGATCCGGTCGCGCACGCGGGTTTTCAGCTCATTCACATCAGGAAAGCCGCCGTCCCGTTTGCGTTCCCAGACCAGCTCCTTATCAACATGGATCTCAAAGATCCCGCCCAAATCTCCGGGAACCAATGTCACCCCGCCCAATTGGTCCTGGAAGGTCTGCAGCAGCTCCTGCGCCATCCAGCCCGCCCGCAGCAGCCAGTTGCAGCCGATGCAGTAGGTTATGGTAACAATTGGTTTCCCGGTTTGGGTCATGGATCAGCCTCCGACGGCGCGCAGCATCTCGCGGCTGATGATGTGCCGTTGGATTTCACTGGTGCCCTCCCAGATACGCTCGACCCGCGCATCGCGCCAGATACGTTCCAGCGGCAGCTCGTCCATCAGGCCCATGCCGCCGTGAATCTGGATTGCCTCGTCAGCGACAAAGGCCAGCATCTCGGTTGCCTTCAGCTTGGCCATCGACATATCGCTCTCGGTGACCGTGCCCTGATCGAACTTCCAGCCGGCTTCCCACGTCAGCAAGTTCGCCGCCTTCAGCTCCAGCGCCATATCAGCCAGCTTGAAGGAGATGCCCTGGAATTTGCCGATCTGCTGACCGAACTGCTTGCGCTCGGCGGCGTATTCGATCGAGTGCTGCAGCGCCCGTTCGGCGCGGCCCAGGCAGGTGGCCGCGACCTGCAGGCGGGTGGCGCCCAGCCAGGTGTTGGCCACCTCAAAGCCCTTGTCGACCTCCCCCAGAATGGCCGAGGACGGCAGGCGGCAATCGTCGAACTCTAGCACTGCATTGGTATAGCCGCGGTGGCTGACGTTGCCGTAGCCATCCCGCACCTCAAATCCTGGCGTGCCCTTGTCAACAAAGAAGGCAGTGATCTTCTTTTTTGGGCCGCGCGGTGTTTCCTCAACCCCGGTGGCCATGAAGCAGATGGCGAAGTCGGCGATATCGGCGTGGCTGATGAAATGCTTGGTGCCGTTCAGGATCCAGTCGTCGCCGTCCTGGCGCGCGGTGGCCTTCATGCCGCGCAGGTCGGACCCCGCGTCCGGCTCGGTCATCGCCAGGCAATCCCATTTCTCTCCCTTCATGCAAGGGTAGAGATACTTCTCTTTCTGCTCATCCGTACCGGCCAGCAGGATGTTTGACGGGCGCGCAACACCGGTCCAATGCAGCGCATAATTGGCGCGGCCCAGTTCCTTTTCATACATCAGCCACGACAGCGTATCGAGGCCGGCACCACCTGCTTCCTCAGGCATGTTGGCGGCATAAAGCCCCGCTTCCATCGCCTTTTTCTGCACATCACGGATCACATCCATGTCCAGATGGCCGGTGCGCTCGATCTCCGCCTCATGCGGATACAGCTCCTTTTCCACAAAGGCGCGGGTGGTCTCGACGATCATCGACTGTTCTTCGGTCATCCCGAACTGCATGGCGGTCTTCCTTCGGCAAATCTGTTGATGGTCAGAGTAGGCGCCTTGCGCCCCCGCATCATGCGAAGTTAGAATAAATCATGCGAAGTTGGACAAAAGATAGCGCTGCGGCGCAGCAACTTGATGTGCTGCTGTTTGATGCCTTCTCAGCCCATTGCCTGGCCAATACGGTCGAGCCGCTGCGCGCCGCCAACACCTTTGCCGGGCGGCAGGCCTATGCCTGGCGGTTCCTGACGCTGGACGGCGGGCCTGCAGTGTCTTCTTCGGGGATGGAGGTGCGGGCGCATGGGCGGCTGGCGGAGTGCAGCGGCGATCTGCTGATTTCGATGCCGTCCTATGACTTCCTGCGCCATGCCACGGTGGCAACTGCCCGGGCGCTGAAAGCCGCGGCACGCCGCTACAAGGTGCTGGCAGGGTTCGACACCGGTGCCTGGCTGCTGGCGGAGGCAGGTCTTTTGGACCGGCGGCGGGCAACGATCCACTGGGAGGAACTCAGCCGTTTTACCGAGGCCTTTCCTGAGGTCCAGGCCGAACGCAAAAGGCAGGTCTGGGACGGCAACCGCGTCACTTGCACCGGAGCCCTGGCGGCCTTTGACACGATGATGGAACTGATCGGCGAACAGCACGGTGCAGCGTTGCGGCTGGAGGTGGCGACGCTGTTCATGAGCCCTGAGGCCACCGAAACCCAGGATCCGATCCTGGCCCGCAGCAAGTCCGTTGCCCGCGCTGTGGCGGTGATGCAGGCCAATCTGGAGGCGCCCTTGCCCATCGCAGCGGTCGCACGCCAGGCTGGGCGCAGCCAGAAGGATCTGGAAGCCCGGATGAAGACGGAACTCGGCGCCACACCGCAGGCTGTTTACCGGCGCCTGCGGCTTATCCAGGCCAGAAAGCTTGTGTTAGAGACGGACTTGAGCGTCTCCGAGATCGCCCTGCGCTGCGGTTATGACGACCCAAGCGCACTGACGCGGGCTTTCAAGGCAGAGTTTGGTGTCACTCCGCGGACCTTGCGCAGCGGCGGGCAAATTGCCCACCCTGCATAGGGTGGGCGGTGCCGCCCACCGCCACTGAAGCTCAGACCTGTTTGGCCGCCATCCACAGGTTCAGCCGCCACAGCCCCCAGGCCAGCGGGATCGCCGCCAGACCGCCGATCACATAGGCCAGCGGCTCATCCGCAAAGGATTCGAACATCTGCGTGTAGCCATGGATCGCGGCAAAGGTCAGCGCCGCATTGAACAGCCCGCGCTGGTGCCGCTGTGCCGCCCAGAAGATCACCGCGGCCAGCACCGCAGCCCACAGGACCGAATAGAGGTTTTCAGAGATGAACAGCGCACCGTCGCGGAAGGCATCGCGCGCGGCTGAGTAGCTCTCCCAATCCTCGTAACCATCGCTGTAGCGGCCCGGCCCCCAAACGGTTTCGCCCACCACATCGCCCCAAAGCGAGCCGACAAGGGCGCAGAGGTTCGCAACGACAAACCCCAGGATCGCCAGAATGCGCAGGTGCCGGGCATAGCGCTCAGCCAGCCGGGACGCGCCCCAGACGCAAAGCACGATCAGCAGCACCATCTGCAGGATCGTCAGCGTCGATTCCGGCGAATAGAACACATAGGCCGCGTGGAAATAGCTGGTGCCGGTCTCCAGCATCTGGGCAAAGGGCGCAATCGCCAGCGCAGTGACAAAACGCACGTCTACTTGCCAGCCTGCCAGGGCCAGCGCCGCCGCGTAATAGAGCAACGCCAGGTTCCGCAGCGGCGAGCCGATGCCGTACTGCTGAAGCAGCAGCTCAATCCCAGCCAGATGCATCGCCAACCCCATCAGCAGGATCGCCCCCAGCACAAAGCCCGCCGACCAGGCCCCGTGCCGCCAGCGCCAGGTGCAGATCAGAGCGACCAGCGCACCGCCGGGCATCATGATCCAGCCGGCAACATCCTCATACTTGTCCACCAGCTCGATCGAGGCGCCGCCCAGCAGCATTCCCGCCCCGATCAGCGTGGCGGAGTTGCCGAACATCCGCAGCATCTCGCCACCGCGCGCCAGCACCGCCAGCCCGCCGCCCAGCATCAGGATGCCCGTGACAGCCACCGCCATCGGATCAGCCAGCCAGAAGATAAACCCGGAGGTCGCCGCGATGATTCCGAAACACAAGATCGCATTCACCGCCAGCGAGACCATCACCTCGCGCGAGCGGGCTTCGATCCTGCGGGCCTGATCCGGGGTCAGAACCCCCTCTTCAACCAGGGCAGTTGTGTCGGCAATGGCGTGCATCAGCGGTCCCTCGCGGCATCCCAATGGGTCCGCCCAGCATGGACCGGCCTGCACCTTGTGAAAAGGGGAGGAATTCCCGGCGCTTACCCCTTGGGCCGGCTAGGCACCCAAGCATAACCGTTTTCACACAGGATATAGGCCTCGCGCAGCCCGTGCGGCTTGTCTGTTGGCTCTTGCAGAATGGTGAATCCCGCTGCCTCCGCCCGTACCGCGGCGTCATCCGGATCGGTGTCATACAGGCGGATCTCGATCCCCGCCCCGCGCGGCGGGTTCTCCGGCAGCAGGTTCAGCAGCGGATTCTCCGCATAGGTGCCGTCGCTGTGCAGCTGAAACACCTGGCTGCCATAGGTGACGATGGCAAAGTCCTTGGTGACCTGATGGGCATTCAGGCCGAAAACAGTCTCTAAAAAGGCTACTTCTGCCGGAACATCCCGCACCAGCAGATTGATCCCGATCCCGCGCAAGGAGCGGCCAAGGCTGTCCGCATCTGTTGTTTCATAATCCATGAGCCCAGTCTTCCCCGGAAACCCTCTTGCGGCAACGCCAAATGCGCCAGCCTTCGGCGCCTTTCCACCACCGGTATGAAGCTTTGATGGCAATGCAAGCAATCCGCTTGCCTTCCCGTCCGCAATCGGAACAATTGGAATATGTCAGAAAATATTTTTCCGAGCTGGCCCGACACCGCCCCGCAATTGATCGAAGTAGCCGCAGGCCGCGCGCTGGCGGATACAGTGATCCGGCAGGGGATCTGGGTCAATGTTCACACCCGCGAGCAGCTGCCGGGCCATGATATCGCCATCGTGGCCGGCCGCATTGCTTATGTCGGGCCTGATGCCTCTTATTGCACCGGGCCTGAGACGCAGATCATAGAGGCGAATGGCCGCTACATGATCCCGGGCCTCTGCGACGCCCATATGCATATCGAGAGCGGTATGCTGACCCCGGCGGAATTCGCCCGTGCTGTGATCCCGCATGGCACCACCTCAATGTTCACCGACCCGCATGAGATTGCCAATGTGCTGGGTCTGGACGGGGTGCGCTACATGCATGACGAGGCGCTGATGCAGCCGGTCAACATCTTCACCCAGATGCCCAGCTGCGCGCCCTCGGCACCAGGGCTGGAAACCACCGGCTATGAGATTTCCGCCGAAGACGTGGCTGAAGCGATGAACTGGCCCGGCATTATCGGCCTGGGGGAGATGATGAACTTCCCCGGTGTCGCAAATGCCGACCCCAAGATGCTGGCAGAAATCGCCGCCACCCAGCGCGCAGGCAAGACCGTGGGCGGCCATTATGCCTCTCCCAATCTTGGCCCTGATTTCGCCGCCTATGTGGCCGGCGGCCCGGCGGACGACCACGAGGGCACCTGCGAGGCCGACGCCATCGCCCGTGTGCGCCAGGGGATGCGGTCTATGATGCGGCTGGGCTCGGCCTGGTATGACGTCGAAAGCCAGATCACCGCGGTGACGGAAAAGGGCCTGGATCCGCGCAACTTCATCCTCTGCACCGACGACTGCCACTCCGGCACTTTGGTCAACGACGGCCATATGAACCGGGTGGTGCGTCACGCCATTGCCTGCGGCTGCGATCCTGTCGTGGCCCTGCAAATGGCCACCATCAACACCGCCACCCATTTCGGGCTGGAGCGTGAGATCGGCTCCATTACGCCCGGGCGCCGTGCCGATGTGATCCTGACATCGGATCTCACTGAGCTGCCCATCGAACTGGTGGTCGCCCGCGGGCAGATCGTGGCGGAATCAGGCTCTATCAAGGTGGATTGCCCGCATTACGACTGGCCCGCCAGCGCCCGCGGCACCGTGCATCTGGGCCATGAGCTGACAGCCAGGGACTTTGAACTCGCCGCGCCTGAGGGTGCCAATGCGGTTACTGCCAATGTAATCGGTGTGGTCGAAAATCAGGCCCCGACCAAGGCACTGCAGGCGGAGCTGCCTGTGGTGGACGGGCTGGTCGAAGGCAGCGGCGATGTCTGCCAGATCGCGCTGGTCGAGCGCCACCGCGCCACCGGCGGCGTCACCAACGCCTTTGTCTCGGGCTTTGGCTATACCGGCAAGATAGCGATGGCCTCCACCGTGGCGCATGACAGCCACCACATGATCGTCGTCGGCACCGACCGCGCGCAGATGGCGCTGGCCGTCAACCGCCTGGCAGACGTGGGCGGCGGCATCACGCTGTACAAGGATGGCGAGGAGCTGGCGCTGGTCGAGCTGCCGATTGCCGGCCTGATGTCTGACAGCCCCGCCACCGAGGTCGCCGCCAAGGCGCAGAAAATGGTCGAGGCAATGGAGGCCTGCGGCTGCAGCCTCAACAACGCCTATATGCAGCACTCGCTGCTGGCGCTGGTGGTGATCCCGGAACTCAGGATTTCCGACCTGGGCCTTGTCGACGTCCGCAGCTTCCAGAAAATCCCGGTGATTGAGACCGCTCAATGATAACAACAAAACACCCCGGCCATCCGCCGACCGAAAGTTTCAACGACGCAACCGAAGCAGTGGACCGGCTGGAGCTGCTGTACCGGCAGGCCACCGGCTTCATCTGCGAGGAATTCAGCCGTGCAATGACCGACGGTGCGCCGGACAACCAGCGCATCCGCGCCTATTACCCGGAGATCCGGTTCTCCACCACGAGTTTTGCCCAGGTAGACAGCCGCCTCAGCTTTGGTCATGTCTCTGCGCCTGGCACCTATGCAACCACGGTGACGCGGCCGGACCTGTTCCGCAATTACCTGATCCAGCAGATCAACTTGCTGATCCGCAACCACGGCCAGCCAGTGACCATTGATGTCTCTAAGACTCCAATCCCGGTGCATTTTGCAGTTGCTTCGCGTCCTGACCTGACAGTGCCGCAGGACGGTGCAGCCGGGTTCACCCTGCGCGACGTATTTGACGTGCCGGATCTGTCGACCACCAATGACGATATCGTCAACGGCACCTATCAGCCGCCTAATGGCACCGGACCGTTGGCTCTGTTCACCGCGCAGCGCATCGACTACTCGCTGGCACGGCTCAGCCATTACACTGCCACCAGTGCCGAGCATTTCCAGAACCACGTGCTGTTCACCAATTACCAATTCTATGTTGCCGAATTTGAAGCCTACGCCCGCGCCCAACTGGCGGATCCCGAGTCCGGCTATACCAGCTTTGTCAGCACCGGCGACCATGAGATCACAGATCCTTCGGCAGCGATTCCGGAAATCAGCAAGCTGCCGCAGATGCCCACCTATCACCTGAAGCGCACGGACGGAGGCGGCATCACCCTGGTCAACATCGGTGTCGGCCCGTCCAATGCCAAAACCGCCACCGATCATATCGCGGTGCTGCGCCCGCATGCCTGGCTGATGGTCGGCCATTGCGCAGGCCTTCGGAACACTCAGGCACTGGGAGACTTTGTACTGGCACATGGATACTTGCGCGAAGACCACGTGCTGGATGACGACCTGCCGGTCTGGACGCCGATCCCGGCGCTGGCGGAAATCCAGGTCGCCCTCGAGGAGGCGGTGGCCGAGATCACCGAATACGAGGGATTTGACCTTAAACGGATCATGCGCACCGGCACCGTCGCCACCATCGACAACCGCAACTGGGAATTGCGCGATCAGTCCGGCCCGGTACAGCGCCTGTCCCAGTCCCGCGCCGTCGCTCTGGACATGGAAAGCGCCACTATCGCCGCCAACGGCTACCGCTTCCGGGTGCCCTACGGCACGCTCCTGTGCGTCTCTGACAAGCCGCTGCATGGGGAGCTGAAGCTGCCCGGCATGGCCTCGGACTTTTACCGGACACAGGTTGCGCGGCATCTGCAAATCGGCATAAGAGCGATGGAGCGGCTGCGCGGAATGCCTTTAGAGCGGCTGCACAGCCGGAAATTGCGCTCGTTCGATGAAACGGCCTTCCTCTAGGGCTGTTTTTTGCAGTTTTCCTAGAAAAAATGCCTATTTTCGCCTGCCCAGCGCCCACAAGAAGTTGTGTTATCATACAACATAACGATAATATCCGGCGATGAGGCCCCAGAGTTCGGGCAGTTTAAGGAGACGAAGAATGTCCAAACCGATGACCAAAACCCAGCTTGTTGCCGCTCTGGCTGACGAAATGGGCAGCGACAAGAAAGTCGCAGGTTCCGCCCTGGAAGCGGTCTGCTCGCTGATCACCCGCGAAGTGTCGGGCGGCGGTGCCGTGACTCTGCCGGGCGTCGGCAAGATCTACTGCCGCGAGCGCCCCGAGCGCGAAGTGCGCAACCCGGCCACCGGCGAGAAGTTCACCAAAGAAGCCGACAAGGTTGTGAAAATGACCATTGCAAAAGCGTTGAAAGACAGCGTGAACGGCTGATACCGGCGATAAACCGGACGGTTTCAGGGCTGCCCCCGCGGGCGGCCCTTTTCTTTTGCCCGGATGTTTCCCGGGTGCGGAAAAGCTTCGCCCGCGGCCGCAGCGTTGCTGCTTGCCAACAACGCCCGTCAAGCGCAATCTGCCGTCACACCCGAGGAGGGCTGCTGCATGACTGAAGTGAACCTGATGCTGATCCTTGGGGCCGCTCTGCTAGCCGGTGCCAGCCCCGGCCCCGCCACGCTGACCATTGCCGGCACCGCCATGCAGCGCGGCCGTGCTGCCGGGCTGGCCCTGGCTGCCGGCGTCAGCAGCGGCTCGCTGATCTGGTCGGTCTCTGCCGCCTTTGGCCTTGGGGCCGTGATGCTGGCCAATGCCTGGATCTTTGAGGTCGTTCGCTATTTCGGTGCAGGCTACCTGATGTATCTCGCGCTGCGCTCGGCCCGTTCCGCGCTGCACCCCGGAACCCCGGAACTCAAGGCTTCCGCGGCGGTATCCTTGCGCACAGCTTTTGCCAAGGGACTGGCCTTGCATCTGACAAATCCCAAGGCGGTGCTGTTCTTTGGGTCGCTTTACGCTATCGGCATCCCGCCCGGCACTGAACCATCAGCGCTGCTGACGGTGATCGCCGCCATCGCCGTGCAAAGCACGCTGATTTTTCATGGTTACGCACTGCTGTTCTCCAGCAGCGCAGCCACCCGGATATATCTGCGCCTGCGCCGCGTGTTCGAGGCAGTGTTTGCCGCCGCTTTTGCCACCGCCAGCTGGCAGATCTTTGCGGCCAGGCTCAGCTGACAGGTCTTGACCCTATGACACAATATCCGGAGGGTCCGCAGCAACTGAGAGGAATTCACAATGGACGGACGTGCAATTGCCATGGGGTTGGCTTTCGCCCTGATGTGGTCTTCGGCCTTCACTTCGGCGCGGATCATCGTGCAGGATGCTTCACCGCTGTTCTCCCTTGCGGTGCGATTCCTGATCTCCGGCCTGATCGGCGTCGCAATTGCCCGCGCTATGGGGCAAAGCTGGCGGCTGACGCCGGGCCAGTGGCGTGCCACGGTGATCTTCGGTATCTGCCAGAACGCGCTCTACCTCGGCCTCAACTTCGTCGCCATGCAGTGGATCGAGGCCTCGCTTGCCGCGATCATCGCCTCCACCATGCCCTTGCTGGTCGCACTGGCCGGCTGGGCGCTGTTCGGCGAGCGGCTGCGGCCCCTGGGCTACGCCGGATTGGCGGCGGGCGTCCTCGGCGTGGCACTGATCATGGGCACCCGCCTCAGTGCCGGGGTGGACCTGTTCGGTGTGGCGCTCTGCGTGATCGGCGTGCTGGCGCTGACCACTGCAACGCTGGCTTTGCGCGGCGCCACCTCAGGTGGCAATTTCATGATGGTAGTGGGGCTGCAGATGCTGATCGGTTCCGCCATCCTGTTTGTCGCCGCACCGCTGACCGAAGATATTTTTGTGAACCCCACATGGCGGCTTGCGGCGGCCTTTACCTATACCACGGTGGTGCCGGGGCTGATGGCCACTCTCATCTGGGTGATGCTGTTGAACCGCATCGGCGCGGTGCGGGCCGCCACTTTTCACTTCCTCAACCCGGTGTTTGGCGTGGCCGTTGCCAGCGTTCTGCTGGGTGAAAAACTGGGCCCGCTCGATGTGCTTGGCGTGACAATTGTTACTGTCGGCATTCTCGCGGTTCAGCTTGCCCGCCGCCCCACCCTGCCGCCAGCAGCGCTCTCCCGCGCGGCAAAGCCGGGCTGACGCCCGTCTCTGCCCCTTGGGTCGGCACGCCTGGCGGCGTGCCGACCCGTTGCAACCCGCCGCGCTTCCGCATTATTCTGGCCCTCAATGACCAAACAGGAGGACGCAGCATGAGCGCGCAATTGACCCAGGTGCTGGACGCCATCGACGCCGCCAATGCCCAGGATCCCAGCCTGGAGGACGGCCAGCCCGCCGCTCTGCTTTACGGCCAGCGGATGAGCTCGGAACAGTCCCGCCTGTTCCCCGATGCCAATGAGCCGCTGCAGATCGCCGCCCGCGGTCAGCATGTGGAGCGCTGGAAGCTGCAGCGCGGCGCCTTCCCGGAAGGCCGCGCGGGCTACCTCGCCTGGCGCAAGGCCGAGGCGGATCACCACGCCGGCGTGGTCACTGCCCTGATGCAGGAGGCAGGCTATGGTGCCGGCGATGTGGACGCCGCCGCCCGCATGCTGCGCAAGGAGGGCATCAAACGCGACGACCAGGTGCAGGCGCTGGAGGACATCATCTGCTTTGTCTTCCTGAAGTGGTACTTTGAACCCTTTGCCGCCAAACACCCGGCAGAGAAGGTCCAGCGCATTGTTGAAAAGACCGCCCGCAAGATGTCGGCGGAGGCCCGCGCCCGGGTGCTGGGCGAGTTCACCCTGCCCGCGGAGCTGGCCGGCGCCTTCGCCGCCTGAGCAAACCCCGCCCCCGCACACGGCTTTGCGAGCCGCCTGTAACAGGGCATTGCATTTGCGCCCTCACACCCCATGTTCTGCGACAAGAAAACAGGCGGGAGGACACCATGACCAAATACACAAAAAATCCGGACGCCATTGCCGCCCTCTCCGAGGAAGAGTTCTATGTGACCCAGAACGCGGGAACAGAACGCCCCGGCACTGGCAAGCTGCTGAGTAACAAGGAGCCTGGCATCTACGTCGACATTGTCTCGGGCGAGCCGCTGTTTGCCTCCTCCGACAAATATGAATCGGGCTGCGGCTGGCCCAGCTTCACCAAACCCATTGAGACAGCACATGTGCAAGAACTGGAAGACCGCACCCTCGGCATGATCCGCACCGAGGTTCGCTCTACCCATGGCGACAGTCACCTCGGCCATGTCTTCCCTGACGGTCCGATGGACCGGGGCGGCCTGCGCTACTGTATCAACTCCGCCTCCCTGCGGTTTGTCCATCTGGATGACATGGAGGCAGAGGGCTATGGCGCCTACATCAACCAAGTGGAGGTCGTGAAATGAGCACCACCGAACGCGCCGTCCTTGCAGGCGGCTGTTTCTGGGGCATGCAGGAACTGATCCGCAAGCGCCCCGGCGTCATCAGCACCCGCGTCGGCTATACCGGCGGCGACGTGCCCAACGCCAGCTATCGCAATCACGGCACCCACGCCGAAGGGATCGAGATCATCTTCGACCCCGCCGTCACCTCCTTCCGGGAGATGCTGGAGCTCTTCTTTCAGATCCACGACCCGACCACCCTGAACCGCCAGGGCAACGATCTGGGGATGAGCTACCGCTCGGCGATCTACTACGTGGACGAGACGCAAAAAGCGGTGGCCGAGGAGACCATCGCCGATGTCAACGCCTCCGGCCTCTGGCCCGGCAAGGTGGTGACAGAAGTCGAACCTGTTGGCGACTTCTGGGAGGCCGAGCCTGAGCATCAGGACTACCTGCAGCGGCTGCCCACTGGCTACACCTGCCACTTCGCGCGCCCCGACTGGGTGCTGCCGAAACGCAACGCTGCAGCGGAATAGGCTCTAATAAGGCAGCTCAAACCCCCACCGTAATCGCGCGGGGGTTCTTTCACGTGCCGGATCCCCAGAAAACATCCCAGCTTCTTCTGGCCCCATGCCTCCGGCAGCAGCCTATTATTCAGCCGCCACCCGCGGCCGCCCGCTGGCTTCCACGGTCAATGTCCCCTCGACAAACACCTGCCGCGATTCCACCTGCGCGGTGCGGATATCCCGCTCCACATGCACGTGTATGTCCTCGGCGCCGGCTGCTTCCGCCGCACCGCGGGCCTCTTGCGCCAGTGCCGCCTCCAGCGCCGCCAACGCCTCGTCCGAAGCCGGGAAATCCGCCGGTCCGCTTTCCAGGTGCACCCGGTACTTGCCCTCCGAAGGCGAAGTCACGGTGCCGCTGCGCCGCATAGTGACCCGGCCCACTACCGCGCCAATGGCGTTGGCAACGCCCGCGTGCTCCGGCAGGATCATGTTGCAATGCAGACGCTCCCCCACCGCCGGGTAATAGCTGGGAGCAGAGGCGCCAAGCCCGACAACATCCACGTTCAGCGCCGCATTCAGCGCCAGCAGCCCGCGGTGCTTTGCCAACCCTTTTTGCATCAGCACATGCCGCGCCAACTGTTCCGCGGGCAGACCGAAATCTTCGGCCTCCTCGGAAAAAGCAGATTCTAACAAGGTCATAGCGGTCTGTTCAGTCAGCTGATCAATAATCATCTGCGCCAGCTTTTCTGCATCTTTAGCCACCATGTCGCCGCTGCCCACCCGGCGCCGGGCAAACAGCGTCAGCGCCTTCTCTGCCGCTTCCCGGTCCCAGGCATCAACGCGGCCCAACACATGACTGGCGTCCGAAGGCGTCACACCGGAGACCTGCACCAGCCCGCGATCCACCAGCCGACCCAGCGAGCCGTGCTCCATCCGGGTGCGCAGGATCTGGCCCAGCGGGTGCACCTGCATCCCGATCCGCGCCAGCAGCCCGGCCTCCCGCTCGCTCAGGCCCGCCACCGGCACCCCCGGCACTGCACGCACGAAACGCCCGTCAAACTCGCCCACAGTGGAGTTTCGCTGCTGCTCGTCCAGCGCTGCATGCACAACCTCCGGCGCATCTGTCGCGATCAGAGACACCGGCACCACCCGGCGTGGTCCCAGGGTCAACCCGCCTGACAGCCCGCTGGTGACCAGATGCACCTGGCTGTCGCCGCCCAGGCCGGTGGTGCGCATCGCCACGGCTTCGACCATTGTGCGAAAGGCACCGACTCGCGCGCCCGCCGGATCAATCGCCGGCTTGCCGTCCTTGATCAGCGCCACATCTGTCGTGGTGCCGCCAATATCGCTGACCAGCGCATGATCCACCCCGGTCATCCAGCGCGCCCCAACGATCGAAGCCGCCGGCCCCGATAGAATGGTTTCGATCGGCCGCTCCCGCGCCTGCTCTCCGCTCATCAGCGCGCCGTCGCCGCGCACCACCATCATCGGCGCCTCGATGCCAAGGTCCAGCAGCGTGTCCTGTGCCCGACCGATCAGACGGTCGATCATGCCAATGAGACGGGCATTCAGCACGGCTGTCACCGCCCGCTTCGGCCCGTTCAGTTTGGCCGACAACTGGTGCGAGCAGGTGGCCGGAGCGCCGGTCAGTTCGTGAATGATCCGTGCCGCCTCAACCTCATGCGCCGGGTTGCGAGTGGCAAAGACCCCGGCGACGGCAAAACCCGTCACCCCCTGGCCTTCGGTGCGCAGAAACATCTCCAGCGCTTCCGTATCCAGAGGCGCCGCCTCGCTGCCCGCATGGGTGTGGCCGCCGCCAATCACCAGCGCCGGATCCCCTTTCAAAGCGTCCCGCAGCCCGTGCCGGTCGAGATCCGACTCGGCAAAACCGATGTAAATCAGCGCCACCCGGCCGCCCTGCCCCTCGACCAGCGCATTGGTGGCCAAAGTGGTCGAGAGCGCTGCCAGAGATACTTCCTGCGGCTGCACCCCGGACTGCTCCAGCACCGCCCGGATCGCACCGCCGACGCCAATCGCCAGATCCTGGCGCGTGGTCAGCGACTTGGCCGAGGCTATTACTTCCTTCTCGTCGCGGATCAGCACCGCATCCGTATAGGTTCCGCCCGTGTCCACACCCAGCAACAGCGCCATACTCAGCCCCTTCAATCTCTGTTCGCCGGACCGGGTGTAACGCCTATTTGCGGCCCGTCCATCCTGTTTGCGTCATGAAAGCTGTTGAACCGCCCATCGCGCCGCGTCCGCGACTGCCGGATCAGGGTCCTCCGTCAGCCCGCACGCCACGCCCCGCAGTTCCGACTGGCAGGAGTTACCGATGGCATACAAAACATTACGCACAAACCTGTCCCGCCCGATGCGTTTTATCGGCGAGCCGGAGAACATTGCGCGGAACGCTGCGTCATCCAGCACCGCTAGTTCTGCCAGCTTCGGCGCTTTCAGCTCCTCCCGCGCGGCATAGCGCATGTCGCTGGCGGCCACTGCAAACTTGTTCCAGGGACAGGCTGCCAAGCAGTCGTCGCAGCCATAAATCCGGTTGCCCAGCTTGCCGCGCAGCTCTTCGTCGACCACCCCTTTGTGCTCGATGGTGAGGTAGGAAATGCAGCGCCGCGCATCCACCTGGTAGGGTGCCGGAAAGGCATCGGTCGGGCAGCTGTCCAGACAGGCCCGGCAGGACCCGCAGCGGTCCCGCTCTGCCTCATCCGCCGGCAGCTCCAGTGTGGTGAAAACAGACCCTAAAAAGGCCCAATTCCCCCAATCCCGGCTCACCAGATTGCTGTGCTTGCCCTGCCAGCCCAGCCCTGCCGCCATGCCCAGCGCTTTCTCCGGCACCGGCGCAGTGTCGACAAAGACCTTGACCTCGCATTCCTCCCCGGCCTCGGCAATCAGCCAGCGCGCCAGCCGCTTCAGCCGCTTCTTGACCAGGTCGTGATAATCCTTGTTGCGGGCATAGACCGAGACAGCTCCGCGGTCCGCCTGGCCCACCACTGCCATCGGGTCCTCGTCCGGCGTGTAACTCTCCGCCAGCATGATCACCGACCGCGCATCCGGCCACAGCTGCGCCGGATCGCCTCTCCAATGGGTGCGCTCCGCCATCCAGCCCATCTGCCCGTGATATCCGGCTTCCAGAAACGCCTGCAGGCGCCCGGGCACCTGCGGCACCTCCCACGGACGGCAGATCCGGCAGGAGACAAACCCCTCAGCCAGTGCTTGTGCCACCAGCCGTTCTTTCAGCGCTGCACTCATCTTCTTTCTGGTCCCAAATACCTCGGGGTGAATTGGGTCAAAGGCCCAAGAGGGGCAGCGCCCCTTGCCCCGTTGATATCAGAAATCCAGATCAGTGTAATGCGGCGGCGGGCGGAAGCCCGGCACCTGATCCGCCAGGATCGACCGGAATGCGGGCCGCGACTTGATCTTGGCGTACCAGTCCTTGACCACCGCCGAGCGGTTCCAGTCCACATCCGAGATGTAATCCAGCGACGACAGATGCGCGGCAGCGGCAAAATCCGCCAGCGTCATCATGTCCCCCGCCAGCCAGCGCCGGTGATCCAGCAGCCAGGCCATGTAATCCAGGTGGTACTTGATCGCCTTGGCTCCGGCCTTGACGTTGCGGCTGTCCGGGTAGCCTTCGCCAGTGATTTTCTTATTCACCCGCTCATAGAGCAGCTTCGAGGTCACCTCGTGATGGAACTTGTCGTCAAACCAGCTCACCAGACGGCGCATCTCATAGCGGCCCTCAGCATCCTTGGGCATCAACGGCGGTTCGGGCCGGACCTCTTCCAGATATTCGCAGATCGCAGCACTTTCAGCCATCATTTGGCCATCCAGCCGGATCACCGGCACCTTGGCCGCTGGGTTGCGGCGCAGGAAATCGGGATCCTGCTCCCAATACCGTTCCTCGACCAGTTCAACCTCGATCTTTTTTTCCGCCAACGACAACCGCACCTTGCGGCAATAGGGGGACAACGGAACGTGGTACAGGCGAGCCATGGCTAAGGGGTATCTCCAAAAACAAAACAGCGGATGCCCCAGCAATGCCTTGGCCGGTGCAAAGATTCAATCCTCGAAACATTCCGCCCGCCCGTCTGCGCGAATGGTAGCCGCACCATCGGCGATCTGTGCGGCGCGGCGCTGCACGAAACCGCTGGGCCGGCGGGCAGAGCGATCTTTGGGATTGGGCAGCACAGCGGCAATCAGCGCTGCCTGACGCGCGCTCAGCTGATCCGGGCCAACACCGAAGTATTTGCGCGCAGCAGCTTCGGCGCCAAACACACCTTCGTCCATTTCGGCGACGTTCAGATAGACCTCCAGGATGCGCCGCTTGCTCCAGACGATTTCCACCGCCGGGGTCAGCAGCGTCTCCAGCACCTTGCGCGGCCAGCTGCGGCCCTGCCACAGGAACACATTTTTCACCACCTGCTGCGAAATGGTCGAGCCGCCGCGGGCGCCGCCCGCCTCGATCGCCGCCTGAATGGCACGCGCATCAAAGCCCCAATGGCGGCAGAACTGCGCATCCTCGGCCGCCACCACCGAGCGCGCCAGCACCGGCGCAATCTCCTTCAGCGGCACCCACATCCGGTCCACCTCCCCCAAACGGCGCTGCTCGGCCCAGATGGTATGGGTGATCGGCGGGTTCACCACCGAAAACAACAGGATGAGGCAAGAAAAAACCGCCGCAACAGCCAGCACCACGCGCAACAGCCAGCGCCGCAGCCAGCGAAGGGGTTGTACCTTCAGCTTTACTGCCTTCTTGCTGCTCTTGGCTTTCTTCTTTTTCGCAACTGCCTTTGCCATGCCCTTCTATAGGCCAGGATGCCCCCGGCAACCAACCGCCAAAAAGAAAACCCCGCAAGCATTTGCCTGCGGGGTCGATTTTCAAATCTCTAACTTGGCTTATTCCGCCGGAACAGCTGCCTGTTCCTGCATCACCGGATGCGCCAGTTTGTCGAGCATCTCCTTTGGGCAGACCTGCAGGAAATTGGTCTTCTCGATGTCCCAATGCTGCAGGATCTCCGCCGCCTTGCGGCTGCCGGTTTCATCCAGATGGCGGGCAATCAGGCCTTTCAGCTCCGCTTCCCAATGCGCCACGGTAACCGGGCAGGTGACCAGCGATTCCATGTTCATCATGGTTTCCGCCTTGCCATCGGGATCGTAAAGATACGCCATGCCGCCGGTCATGCCCGCGCCGAAGTTGGCGCCGATGCTGCCGAGGATCACCGCCACGCCGCCAGTCATGTATTCACAACCGCAGGCGCCGCAGCCCTCGATCACCACCGAGGCGCCCGAGTTGCGCACCCCGAACCGCTCGCCTGCGCGGCCTGCGGCAAACAAATAGCCGTCGGTTGCGCCGTACAGAACGGTATTGCCGATGATGGTGTTCTCGGACGCGTTCAGCGGGCTCACCTGCGGCGGGCGCACCACGATGGTGCCGCCCGACAGGCCCTTGCCGACATAATCATTGGCATCGCCTGACACCTCCAGTTTCAGCCCCGGTGCTGCAAAGGCGCCCAGAGACTGCCCGGCAGAACCTTGC
The DNA here is from genome assembly GCF_001593695.1 of Leisingera sp. F5. Taxonomy (NCBI): domain Bacteria; kingdom Pseudomonadati; phylum Pseudomonadota; class Alphaproteobacteria; order Rhodobacterales; family Roseobacteraceae; genus Leisingera; species Leisingera sp. F5. The sequence goes on from NZ_LUKH01000042.1 coordinate 49,762, forward strand.
AACTTCACCGTCAGATGGTCCGGCTGGAACGAGTTGCGCATGCCGAAATTGCGCACGATATGGCTTGAGGTGCGGGTGCCCACGGTGCGGTGGGTGTTCTGCACCGCATAAGACAGCTGCATCTTCTCGCCGTCTTGCAGGAAGCGGGCGGCGTCGCGCACAATCTCCGCATCCAGCGTGTCCGGCACGGCGTTACGGTCCTTGTCGCGGTTGTAGACGATATTGGCAGAACCATCGACCGTGATCAGCAGCGGGTTCAAATCCAGATCGTCCAGATGCGCCGACCCGCGCGAGACCTGCGCCAGCAGATCCGCCCGCCCGATCACCTCGTCCAAGCTACGCGCGCCGATGGAGGCCAGGATTTCCCGCACTTCCTGCGCATAGAAGGTGATCAGGTTCACCACTTTGTCCGCGTTTCCGGTGAACTTGCCGCGCAGCGCTTCGTCCTGGGTGCAGACACCCACCGGGCAGGTGTTCGACTGGCACTGGCGCACCATGATGCAGCCCATCGCGATCAGCGCCGCGGTGCCGATACCGTATTCCTCGGCCCCCAGCATCGCCGCCATCACGATATCGCGCCCGGTGCGCAGCCCCCCGTCGGTGCGCAGCGTCACCCGCTCGCGCAGGTTGTTCATCGCCAGCACCTGATGCGCCTCGGTCAGGCCCATCTCCCACGGCAGTCCGGCATATTTGATCGAGGTTGCGGGCGACGCCCCGGTGCCGCCATTGTGGCCCGAGATCAGAATCACATCCGCCTTTGCCTTGGCCACGCCGGCGGCAATGGTGCCAACGCCGGAGGACGCCACCAGCTTCACCGTCACCTTGCAGCGCGGGTTGATCTGCTTCAGGTCATAGATCAGCTGCGCCAGATCCTCGATCGAATAGATATCGTGGTGCGGCGGCGGAGAGATCAGGGTCACACCCTTGGTGGAGTGGCGCAGGCGGGCAATCAGGTCGGTGACCTTCATGCCCGGCAACTGGCCGCCCTCGCCGGGCTTAGCACCCTGGGCAACCTTGATTTCCAGCTCTTCGCACTGGTTCAGGTATTCGGCAGTCACGCCAAACCGGCCCGACGCCACCTGCTTGATCTTGGCTGAAGGGTTGTCGCCGTTCGGCTCCGGCACGAAATGCGCCGGATCTTCACCGCCCTCGCCGGAGTCGGACTTGGCACCGATCCGGTTCATAGCCACGTTCAGGGTCTTGTGCGCTTCGGGGCTCAGGGCGCCCAAGCTCATGCCCGGCGTCACAAACCGCTTGCGGATCGAGGTGATCGATTCCACTTCCTCGATCGGCACAGCAGTACCCAGCGGCTTGATGTGCAACAGGTCGCGCAGGTGAATCGGCGGGTTCGACTGCATCTTCGCCGAATACTGCTTCCACAGCTCGTATGAGGCTCTGTTGCAGGCCATTTGCATCATATGCATCGAGGTCGCTTCCCAGGCGTGGGTCTCGCCCGACTTGCGCGCCTTGTAGAAACCGCCGATCGGCAGCACGCCTTCAGCCGAGGTCCAGGCCTTGGCGTGGATTTCCTCCGCCTTGGTCTGGATACCGGTCACACCGATGCCGGAAATGCGGCTGGTCATGCCCGGGAAATACTCCGCACACATGGCGCGGGACAGGCCCACCGCCTCAAAGTTCAAACCGCCGCGATAAGATGACACCACCGAAATGCCCATCTTCGCCATGATCTTCAACAGACCCTGGTCGATGGCTTCCCGGTAGCGTGCAACGTTTTCGGTCAGGCTGCCGTCCAGCAGCCCGCGCTCGATGCGGTCAGCCAGCGAATCCTCGGCCAGATAGGCGTTCACCACGGTGGCGCCGCAGCCAATCAGCACCGCAAAATAATGCGGGTCGATACATTCGGCAGCGCGCACGTTCAGCGAACAGAAGGTCCGCAGCCCCTTGCGGGTCAGATGCGAATGCACGGCAGAGGTCGCCAGGATCATCGGCATCGCCACCTTGCCCGTGCCCGAGAATTGATCGGTCAGCACAATGTGGCCCGCGCCTGAGCGGACAGCCTCCTCGGCCTCGGCCCGGATCCGCTCCAGCGCGGCGCTCAGCGATCCGCGGCCCGGCGCAAAGGAACAATCGATTTCGGCCAGCGGCGCGTTCAGCTGGTCCACCAGCTTGTCCCACTGGGCATTGCCTACGAAAGGGCTCTCCAGCACGATGATCTCGGTCTGGCTACTGTCCTCGTCCAGCACGTTCTTCAGGTTGCCGAACCGCGTCTTCAGCGACATCACCCGGAATTCGCGCAAACTGTCGATCGGCGGGTTAGTCACCTGGCTGAAGTTCTGGCGGAAGAAATGGCTCAGCGGGCGGTACATCTTGGACAGCACTGCAGACGGCGTGTCGTCGCCCATCGAGGCCAGCGATTCCTTGCCGTCTTCGGCCATCGGCGCCAGGATCTGCTCCAATTCCTCGATGGTATAGCCGGCCGCGACCTGACGGCGGCGCAGTTCTTCACCGGTGAACAGCGGCTGCTCGGTGGCGCTGGCCAAGGTGGTGTCCAGATCGTTGATCCGCTTGACCCAGTCGCCAAACGGCAGCGCACGGGACAGCTTGTCCTTGATCTGCTGGTCGTTGAACAGCTTGCCCTTCTGCATGTCGACAGCCAGCATCTGGCCCGGACCCAGCGCGCCCTTCTCGACCACATTTGCCTCGTTAATCGGCACCATGCCAGCCTCAGAGCCGGCAATCACCAGACCGTCGCCAGTCACCACATAACGCATCGGGCGCAGACCGTTGCGATCCAGGCCGGCACAGACCCAGCGGCCATCGGTCATCGCCAGTGCGGCAGGACCGTCCCAGGGTTCCATTACCGAATTGCAGTAGGAATACATGTCGCGCCAGGCCTGCGGCAGTTCCACCGCCTGTTTGGACCAGCTTTCCGGCACCAGCATGGTTTTCGCCATCGGCGCAGAGCGGCCCGCGCGCACCAGCACCTCGAACACGCCATCCAGCGCGGCAGAATCCGACGCGCCGCCCGGCACGATCGGCTTGATGTCCTCGGCATGGTCGCCAAAGGTCGCACTGGCCATGCGGATCTCATGGCTCTTCATCCAGTTCAGGTTGCCCTTCAGCGTGTTGATTTCGCCGTTATGGGCCAGCATCCGGAACGGCTGCGCCAGCCACCACTGCGGGAAGGTGTTGGTGGAATAGCGCTGGTGATAGATCGCAAAGGCGCTCTCGAACCGTGCGTCCATCAGGTCGGGGTAGAACACCGCCACCTGCTCGGCCAGCATCATGCCCTTGTAGATGATCGACCGGCAGCTGAGCGACGCAATATACAGCCCCGCAATCGCCGCGGCATTGGCCGCCTTCTCGACCCGGCGGCGGATCACATACAGTTCGCGCTCAAAGGTTTCCTCGTCCACGCCCTTGGCGTTGGAGATCAGGATCTGTTCGATCTCAGGCCGGGTCGCGTTGGCCTTTTCGCCCAGGCAGGTCACGTCCACCGGCACATGGCGCCAGCCGTAGATGGAATAGCCCATGCGCAGGACTTCGCTTTCGACGATGGTCCGGCAACGCTCCTGGGCGCCGAAATCGGTGCGCGGCAGGAACACCTGGCCCACCGCCATCAGCTCATCCTGGCGCGGCTCGTGGCCGGTGCGGCGGATCTGGTCATAGAAGAACGGAACAGGGATCTGAACATGGATGCCCGCGCCGTCGCCGGTCTTGCCGTCGGCATCCACCGCACCGCGGTGCCAGATCGCCTTCAGCGCGTCGATGCCGGCCTCAACCACCCTGCGGCTCTTCTTGCCGTTTACAGAGACCACCAGACCGACGCCGCAGGAGGAATGTTCTTCCTCCTCGGAATACAGGCCATTTTCAGCCATCCACTTGCGCTTGGTTTCTTCGGCGCGCACCCAATCGGCATCATATTTGGTCATTGGCTGTTTCCTTCTCCGGAAGGGGCAAACATGTCGATCACGTCAGCGCCGGTCAGTTTACGGCTGCTGCTGTCAAACGCGTAGCCCGCTGGCTTCTTGTCGATGTAAAGTTCCAGGCGCAATTCATTGCCGCCTGCGTTTTCAAACAGGCCAGCCGACATCTGCGTCTGGCCCTTATGTTCTCCTGCGGTCATCCGATACCACAGCGCCGATCCGCATTTGCCGCAGAACGCCCGCTCGGCCCAGCCCGAGGACTGATAGGTCTGCACCGGTCCCAGCGCCGCGTAACCACTGGCCGTCTGAAAGCTCAGGTAAGGACCACTGGCCCAGCGCTGGCACATCTCGCAGTGGCAGGCGGAAATGGATTCGCGCGCAGGTGTGGCGGTGACGGTCACCGCGCCGCACATGCATTGTCCCTGCAATTCACTCATGTCCATCTTCCTTTTGCTCGCTGGGTCAGCAATGCTGACCTTGCTGCGGTCCATCGCTGCTCCGCCGGTGCATTGGGGGCATGCACAGACGGTATACAGGCGGTGCCGGGTTATTCTGCCGCCACCGCGGCCTTGCTGTTGAAGCTCTCCAGGATCGCTTCCGCGCAGTCGCGGCCGTCCTTGATCGCCCAGACCACCAGCGATGCGCCGCGCACGATGTCGCCCACTGCATAGACGCCTTCCAGATCGGTCGCACCGGTCTTGAACGCGGCCTTAACGGTGCCCCAGCGGGTCACAGGCAGCTCCGGCTGGTTCCACAGGGCGGGCAGATCTTCCGGCTCAAAGCCCAAGGCTTTGATCACCAGATCAGTTTCTTCCACGTAATCCGCGCCTTCGATCACCTCCGGCGCCTGACGGCCCGAGGCGTCCGGCTGGCCCAGGCGCATCTTCTGCACCATCACGCCAGCGACCTTGCCGCCCTCGTCGGTGAAGCCTTTGGGCGCCGACAGCCATTCAAAGATCACGCCTTCTTCCTCGGCGTTCTGGGTCTCACGCTGCGAGCCCGGCATATTGGCGCGGTCGCGGCGGTAGAGGCATTTGACCGAAGTCGCACCCTGGCGGATCGAAGTCCGCACGCAATCCATCGCGGTATCGCCGCCGCCGATGACAACGACCTTCTTACCCTCGGCATTCAGGTCGCCATTGTCGAATTCCGCAACCTCGTCGCCAAAGCTTTTCTTGTTCGACGCGCACAGGAAATCGATCGCCTTAACGATCCCTTCAGCGCCGCTGCCCGGCATTGCCAGATCGCGCGATCTATAGACGCCGGTGGCGATAATCACTGCATTATGCTTGGCGCGGATCTCCTCGAATGAAATGTCCTCTCCCACATTGCAATTCAACACGAAATTCACGCCGCCGTCGGCCAGCAGCTTGTTGCGGCGCTGGACCACGTCCTTTTCCAGCTTGAAGCTGGGGATACCGTACATCAGCAGCCCGCCGGCGCGGTCATAGCGGTCATAGACGGTGACCTGCACGCCGGCCTTGCGCAGCATATCCGCCGCGGCCAGCCCGCCGGGGCCGCCACCGATGATGCCAACGCTCTCGCTGCGCTCAGCCAAGGGCGCGGCAGGTTTCACCCAACCGTTTTCCCAAGCGGTGTCGGTGATGTATTTCTCGACCGAACCGATGGTCACGGTGCCATGTCCCGACTGCTCGATGACGCAGTTGCCTTCACACAGACGGTCCTGCGGGCAGATACGGCCGCAGATCTCCGGGAAAGTGTTGGTGGCCTGCGAGGTCTCGTAGGCTTCTTCCAGGCGGCCGGTTGCGGTCAGCCGCAGCCAGTCGGGGATGTTGTTGTGCAGCGGGCAGTGGCTTTGGCAATAGGGCACACCGCACTGGCTGCAGCGGCTCGCCTGCTCTTCCGCCTTGGCAGCAGCGTACTCCGCATAAATCTCATTGAAGTCTTCCTTGCGTACACTTGCGTCACGCTTTTGAGGCATGTCGCGTTCGATCTGCACGAATTTCAGCATCGGTTGCTTGGCCACGGGCTGGACTCCATCGTTTGTCTGGCTGCGCAGGCACCTTCGCAGGTACAGGTACGCTTTTATGTCAACTGTGCTGACCTATTTTGCCAGCGCTTGATTTCTGATACCGTGTTTCACAGAAATGTACAGAGTTATTAAGTCCGAATCGGACCTGAATATCAGCTTTCCAATCCAGAGCCGGGATTTATACAGAGTCACGACAGTTTACGGCCCGTCCGCGGCCAGCATGGGATGATTTCAGCATGCCGCTTTTTCAGCTGATCCTTGTAGCATTGATCCAAGGGATCACCGAATTCCTGCCAGTTTCCTCCTCCGGCCACCTGATTCTACTGCCCGGCCTGACCGGGCTGGAAGACCAGGGACAGATAATCGACGTCGCCGTGCATGTCGGCACCCTGGCCGCTGTGATGATCTACTTCTGGGGCGACGTGCGTGATGGCCTGATCGGCCTGCCGCGCGCCCTGACCGGCCGCACGGATACGCCGGGATCCAAACTCGCCTTGGGACTGATCATCGCAACTGTTCCCACAGTCCTGTTCGGTGCTGTGCTGCATTTCACCGGTCTCAGCGATGCGCTGCGATCAATGACGGTAATCGGCTGGACCATGCTGGGCTTCGGGTTGGCGCTGTACTGGGCCGACCAGAAAGGCGCCGAAGTGAAACAGGCTAGCGACTGGGGTGTCCGTGATGCGCTGGTCATGGGGCTGTGGCAGATGCTGGCGCTGATCCCCGGCACTTCTCGTTCAGGCATCACCATCACCGGCGCCCGCCATCTGGGCTATACCCGCGAGGATGGCGCCCGCATTGCCATGCTGATGTCGATCCCGACCATCATCGCCTCAGGCGTACTGCTGGGAACCGAGGTGGCGCTGGAGGCCGACACCGCACTGATACGCGACGCGGGCATTGCCGCCGTGCTGGCCATGGTGGCGGCGCTGGCCGCACTTAGTCTGATGATGCGGCTGCTGCGCTCGGTCAGCTTTACGCCTTATGTGATCTACCGGGTGATCCTGGGTGCTGTCCTGCTGGCCATCGCCTACGGCAGCTGAACCTGAAACGAAAAGCGCGAGGAGATCCCCGCGCTTTCAAACCCTTGAACCGGCTGAAATATCAGGTGCCGTTGCGCAGATTCCGGGCGGAATTGGTCATCTCATCATACTGGCCAGAGGGGCGGAATTTCCACAGGTAATCCGGCAGCACCGAACCCAGGGTCACCGGGCGGATACCTAGATCATCGAATCCCTTGGCGCCCTCGGACACCACATTGTCCGTCTTCAGGCTGCGCAGCTGGTCGCGGGTCAGCACTTTGTTCTCAATCAATTGAAAACTGGCCGCCTGCAGCATGTCGAACCCGAAGGCCACCAGCCAAGCAGCAGGGCGCGGCAGCGACAGGATCAGGCGGCGCCGGTGGATCACCTCAAGCATCTGCACCATAAGCGCTCGGAAGCTCTTCACTTCAGGACCGCCAAGTTCGTAGATGCCGCCTTCGGCCTCACCCAGGGCCCCCATGACCGCGGCCTTGGCCACATCATCGGCAAACACAGGCTGGAACTTGGTGCTGCCAGCAGCAATCGGCAGCATCGGCGACAGCCGGGTCATACCAGCAAAGCGGTTGAAGAAGCTGTCTTCGGTCCCAAAGATCACCGAGGGGCGCAGGATGACCGCACCTGCAAAGCTCTGCAGCACTGCGGCTTCGCCTGCAGCTTTGGTTTTGGCATATTCGCTGGCAGCATCCGCATCGGCGCCTATCGCCGAGATATGCACCAGGCTGGCAACGCCCTGCTGCGATGCGATGCGCGCAATCCGGCCCGCGCCTTCGGCATGCAGGGCGCCAAAGGTGTTCTTGCCCAGCTCGTTCAGGACACCCACACAGTTCACCACCGCATCCGCGCCCTGCATCACCGAGGCCACAGAGGCGTCGTCACGGATGTTGCAGAACACCGGTTCAACCTGGCCTGGAACCCCGTAGGGCTTCACATGCATGGCTTCGTTGGGACGGCGCACAGCCACCCGCACCCGCCAGCCTTCTTTGGCCATGCTCCGCGCAATGTAGCGGCCCACGAAACCGGATCCGCCATAGATCGTGACCAGTTTGGACATCATTTGGCTCCTGAACTTAGCTGCCCCTAAGCTCTAGCGCCGCAAGGGGCGCCAAACAAGGCGCAAA
>NZ_LUKH01000043.1:0-29964 GCF_001593695.1 Leisingera sp. F5
ATCCACATCCGCATCGCTCTCATCAACCGCTTCTACGCCCTCGGCACCGCCGAGATCGTTCGCGTGGCGTGACGTCAGTGGGGAAAGGGGATGTCACGCCGCAAGCATGAGTTCTGCAACAATGCCGCTCGAAGCGGGCCATTGAAATCAGGTAAAAGAGAGCGGGCCTCGTTACAGATATGCGTGGCACAGGCTCAGCAAATCGCCTGCGGTTTCCCGGCGTCTAGCGGTGATGAGTTTGACCAACCTCCGCTTCCTGCGCAAAGCGGACGAGATGTCTCGCGTGAGATGCACCCGCAGCGAACGGCTGCAAGGTCCCACGTCATACTTAAAACACCCCTTTAAGCACCCTTTAAAACCCTCCGCCGCCCGGCGTTTTTTTACGCTTTGGGCGGCGGATTGCCCGGTATTGAAACGGGAAGTGTCCCTTACTGCAACGGGAAGTGTCCCAAAATCCCGGCGTCAAACCGCAGGACCGGCGGATTTCCGGACTGGATAAACCCCGGTTTTACGGCTAAAAATCAGGGAATTCGCAAAAACGGTTTGCTGCAACGGGAAGTGTCCCGCACTGCACGCGAAATGTCCCGCTACATACAGCAATCCTGCACGGCAGCTTTGCATTTGCGCAGCTTGCCTCAGCCCCGCCCGCCCGTTATTAAATAAACAACTGTTCAATTCATCTGAGCGACGGGAGGCGCGGCTCATGGATTTCGCACTGACAGAAGAACAGCAGGCCATTTTCGACATGGCCCATGCATTCGGCCAGGAAAACATCGCACCGCAGTCCCGCCAGTGGGAAAAAGACGGCACCATCCCCAAATCCCTGTGGCCGCGGCTGGCAGAGCTGGGGTTCGGCGGGCTTTACGTGTCTGAGGAATACGGCGGGTCAGGTCTTTCCCGCCTGGATGCCACCCTGGTGTTCGAAGCCCTGGCGATGGCCGACCCCGCCGTTGGTTCGTTCCTGTCGATCCACAACATGTGCGGCGGCATGATCGACAAGTTCGGCTCGGAAGAGACCAAGCAGAAATGGCTGCCCGCCCTTTGCACCATGGAGAAAGTGTTCTCCTATTGCCTGACCGAACCCGGTTCCGGTTCCGACGCTGCGGCCCTCAAAACCCGCGCCGAGCGCAGCAATGAAGGCTATGTGCTGAACGGCACCAAAGCGTTCATCTCCGGCGGCTCTTATTCTGACGCCTATGTTGTGATGTGCCGCACCGGCGAAGACGGCCCCAAGGGGATCTCCACCGTGGTGGTCGAGGACGGCAATCCGGGTCTGTCGTTCGGCGCTCTGGAGGATAAGATGGGCTGGAAAGCGCAGCCCACATCGCAGGTGCAGTTCGACGATTGCGCGATCCCCGCGGACAACCTGATCGGCGAGGAAGGCAAGGGCTTTTCCTACGCTATGGCAGGTCTTGACGGCGGCCGCCTGAACATCTCGGCCGGTGCCTTGGGCGGCGCCCAGACAGCGCTGGACCAGACCGTGCAATACATGTCGGAGCGCAAGGCCTTCGGCAAATCCATCAACCAGTTCCAGGCGCTTCAGTTCCGGCTGGCGGAATATGAAACCCGGCTGCAGGCCGCCCGCACCTTCCTGCGTCAGGCGGCGTGGAAACTGGACACCGGCGCCCATGACGCCAGCAAGTTCTGCGCCATGGCCAAGCTGATGGTCACCGACACTGCCTTTGACGTTGCCAACGGGTGTTTGCAACTGCATGGCGGATACGGCTATCTGGCCGATTACGGTGTTGAGAAGATCGTCCGCGACCTGCGCGTCCACCAGATCCTGGAAGGCACCAACGAAATCATGCGCCTGATCGTCGCGCGCCAGTTGATTGCAGACTGACCCAGCCTGCGTCAGGATTGCAGCTAAATTCAGTTGGAGCACGTCCGATGAGTGATATCCACATCCGCAAAACCGGCCAGGCCGGCCGCATCACCTTTACCCGCCCCAAGGCGCTGAACGCGATGAGCTATGAGATGTGCATGGCGATCGATGCCGCCATGCGGGATTGGGCCAATGACGACAGCGTCAAGCTGGTAGTGATCGACGCCGAGGGCGACAAGGCGTTCTGCGCCGGCGGCGACATTGCCGAGCTTTATGATACCGGCACCAAGGGCGATTACAGCTATGGCCGCACCTTCTGGCGCGATGAATACCGGCTGAACGCGCTGATCTTTGAATACAAAAAACCTGTGATCAGCTTCATGCAGGGCTTCACTATGGGCGGCGGTGTTGGCATCGGCTGCCACGGCACCCACCGGGTGGTGAATGAAACCAGTCAGATCGCCATGCCCGAGGTCGGCATCGGTTTGGTGCCGGATGTGGGCGGCTCGCTGATGCTGGCGCTGGCGCCGGATCATCTGGGGGAATACCTCGGCATGAGTGCGGCCCGGATGGGCCCTGATGATGCGATCCTTGCAGGCTTTGCTGACTATTTCATTCCGCAGGACGGCTGGTCCGCGCTGGTCGCCGCGCTGGAGGAAACCGGCAGCGCCAAGCTGGTGGAGGACGCCGCCCGGCCCGCCGCGGAGGGCAAGCTGCGCGGGCTCCGCGAACACACGGCCAAACACTTCGCCAAGGACACGCTGGAAGACATCTTGACCAGCCTCCAGGCTGAGGACAGCGACTTTACCGCCGCTGCGCTGAAGTCCCTGAACCGCAATTCCCCGCTGTCGATGGCCTGCACATTGGAAATGCTGCGCCGCCTGCGCGCCGATGGCCCTGCGATCCGCCGGGCGCTGGACCTGGAATACCGCTATACCTTCCGCGCCATGGACAAGAGCGATTTCCTGGAGGGCATCCGGGCCCAGATCATTGACAAGGACCGCAATCCGCAATGGCAATATGCGGGCCAGGCTGTGCCCGCTCAGGCGGTTGAGGACTTGCTGGCGCCCCTGGGCGCAGATGCGCTGACATTTGAGGAGGAAAACTCATGAAGATCGGATTTATCGGGCTTGGCAACATGGGCGGGCCGATGGCCGCCAACCTGGCCAAGGCAGGCCACGAGGTCACCGGTTTCGATATGGCCGATGTCAGCATCGAAGGCGTGACCATGGCCGCCACCGGCCCCGAGGCCGCGGCAGGTGCCGATGCGGTCATCACCATGCTGCCCAACGGCGCCATCCTGCGCCTTGTCGCCGCTGAAATCATCCCGGCCATGGCCAAGGGCGCGGCCTTTATCGACTGCTCCACCGTCGACGTGGACTCGGCCCGCGCGGTGGCCGAACAGGCCCAGGCCGCGGGTTTGCTCTCCGTTGATGCCCCGGTCTCCGGCGGCATCGGCGGCGCCGCGGGCGGCACGCTTACCTTCATGGCCGGCGGTTCGGCAGACGCCTTTGCCGCCGCGGTGCCGCTGTTCGGCATCATGGGTCAGAAGGCCGTGCACTGCGGCGAGGCCGGCGCCGGCCAGGCCGCCAAGATCTGCAACAACATGATCCTGGGCGTCACCATGATCGCCACCTGCGAGGCCTTTGCGCTGGCCGACAAACTGGGTCTGGACCGGCAGAAGATGTTCGATGTGGTCTCCACTTCCTCCGGCTACAGCTGGACCATGAACGCCTATTGCCCGGCACCCGGCGTCGGCCCGCAGTCGCCTGCCGACAACAGCTACCAGCCCGGTTTTGCCGCGGAACTGATGCTCAAGGATCTGGGCCTCAGCCAGCAGGCTGCCGAAAGCGCTGATGCCGACACGCCGATGGGCGAGTTGGCGATGGCGCTTTACAAGAAATTCGTCGAGGACGAAGACGGCAAGGGCATGGATTTCTCTGCCATGCTGCCGCGGTTTGAGAACCGCAGCCGCGACGGCTGACAGCGCGCGGCCTCAGGCCCGGTTCCCGGAAAATACCTGTCTCAGGCGGCCCGTCACAGGCCGCCTTTTTCATCTGCTTTCTCCGAGAATACCCGTAAAATTCGAATAAACTCCCGAATTCCGGCACCGGTCTGCCACAGTTCCGTCTCAGTTGAGCAGCATTCCGGTAAGCGATCGTTAACCCTCGCGCACCCGGAGGCTTGCTGCCCGATATGGCCACGGCAACGGAACTGAACATCAATTCTTCCGCGACCGCCACCCAGATGGCGGAGGAGATCTTTGGCGACGGCGTTACCGTCAACAGCGCCAGCTACAGCGGCGACACCCTGTCGTCAGGCATTTACACCGGCGCCGATACCACCTCTCCGGGGGTAGCGCCTGCGGACTCAGGCGTGATCCTGTCGACCGGCTATGCCCGCGACTTCACCAACAGCAGCGGCACCACCAACACCAACGTCCGAGGCAACACCAGCACCAATACCACCGGCGCAAACAACGACGCTGATTTCAACGCCCTGGCAGGTGCTGCGACCCGCGACGCTTCCTTCCTGGAGATCGGCTTCACCCCTGTCGGCGACACGCTGACCATCGATTTTGTGCTGTCGTCCGAGGAATATCCGGAGTTCGCCAATTCCCAGTACAATGACGTGGTCGGGGTCTGGGTGAACGGGGTCGAGGCTCAGGTGTCCATCGGCGATGGCACTGCCTCCATCGGCAATATCAACGATGGCACCGAAAACATCTATGTCGACAACACCGGCGACCAGTTCAACACCGAAATGGACGGGTTCACCATAACCCTGACATTTGTCGCCCCGGTGAACCCTGGCGTGGTCAACACCCTTAAAATCGGCGTCGCAGATACCGTGGACAGCAGCTATGACACCAACCTGCTGATTGCCGGCGGCTCGGTGCAAACCGCCGTGGTTGCGCAGGACGACCAGGAAGACATCGCCATCAATAAAACCCGGGTTGTGGATGTTCTGGACAATGACAGCGCCACCGCCGGCACGCTGACCATCACCCATATCAACGACCAGGCGGTGTCTGCCGGTGACACGGTCATCCTGACCACCGGTCAGGAAATCACCCTGAATGCCGACGGCACCCTGACCGTGGTCACCGACGGCGACCTGGAAACCGTCTATTTCAACTACACCGCCGACAACGGCCTCGGCAACTCGGACACCGGCCTGGTTGAGATCAACCAGACGGTTCCCTGCTTCCTGCGCGGCACCATGATCCGGGTGCCCGGCGGCGAAATCCCGGTTGAGGATCTGCGCCCCGGCATGGAGGTTCTGACCTACGACAACGGCCCGCAGGTCCTGCAATGGGCGGGCAGCCGCCGCATCGCCTGCACGCCCGGGACCGCTCCGATCCGCTTTGCCAGGGGCAGCTGCGGCAACACCCGCGACCTCTATGTGTCACCGCAGCACCGGATGCTGGTTTGCGGCAGCCGCGCCGAGCTGCTGTTCGGCGAGGATGAGGTTCTGGTCAAGGCCAAGGACCTGGTGAACGACAGCACCATCCGCCCGGCGCTGGACCTGCAAGAGGCGGAATACGTCCACCTTCTGTTCGGCCGCCACCAGATTCTCTGGGCCGACGGCGCCCTCAGCGAAAGCTACCAGCCCGGCCCCCAAACAGCAGCAGGATTTGACGCCGGCACCCTGGCGGAAATCCGCGAATTGTTCCCGGAACTCTGCGCTGAAACCGGCCGCGGATACGGAAATGCGGCGCGGCTGGCCCTGCGCAGCCACGAAGCGCGGGTTCTTGCCGCTGCGTAAGCGGCGCAGGCGGGCCGCCGCCGCCGGCTTTACAGCTCTCTTGGATTTTGCGCCTGGCCCGTTATGTCAAAGGCGACCAGGAAAGGACCCGCCGTAAATGGTACGCCGTTATTTTGTTTCCATCATTGTTCTCGCCGCCACGTGTGCTGTGGCTATCCCGCTTGCTGCAGGCAATGGCATGGGGCATGGCAAGTCAGACCAAGCAGGCGTGCACTGCCCGGCGGGCCTGGCCAAGACCTCATCGCATTGCGTGCCGCCAGGCCATGCCAAGAAGTTCTACCGCCGCGGCGACCATATTCTGGATGAGTACATCTGGATCGGGAATCCCGGGCAATGGGCACCGGACCCTTTTGGCAGCTATGTTCAGGCCGGCGGCTATGTCTACCAAGTGAACCGCGAGACCCAGAAAGTGCTGCGCCTGATCGGCGCGGAGGCTGACCTGGCGAACTGACCGTTCGCGCCGCCTGCTAGAGACCGCCCATTGCGGCCATCGCTTCCCGCGTGGCCTCATCAGCCGGAAACAGCATTTCGATCCGCAGCTCCGCCATCGCCAGATCACCAGTGCCGCCGAACTGGGTAATGGTGGAAAAGAACGACAGCACCTGCCCGCCCATCCGGTAGCGGGCCGGGATCACCGCGGGCAGTTCCCCCTCCGGTGCGCTGCCCGAGGCCGCCACAGACCGCTGCAGCCGCTCCACCGCCTGTTCCAGCACCGGATCTTCGCCAAAATGGGCCAGCTCGGTTCTAAGCCGGGCCAGGCTCAGCCGTTCGACATCCTGCAGATTCTCCAGCACTGCCCGCAGGCCGGCGTTCTCCAGCAGGGCCTCGATCAGGCTGCAGCCCGGGCTGATCCCAACGCCTTCAAGCATCAAACCCGCGGGTCGGTTCAGGCGCAATAGCTGCCAATGCCGGTCGATCATCAGCGCCGGAAAAGGCTCATGCGCTGCCATCATCTGTTCAGCGGCCTGCTTCAGCGGCGCCAATTCCGCATCGTTCAGATGCCGCCGGGCAAAGGCAGGCGCCAGACCGGCAGCCGCCAGCAGCTGATTGCGCGCCCCGCCCGGCACCTGCAGCTCATCGCTCAAACGCAGCACCATGCCGCGGCTGGGCCGCGACCTTCCGCTCTCCAGAAAGGACAGATGCCGCGCCGACACCCCGGCCTCCAGCGCCAGTTCCATCTGGCTCATCCGCCGCAGGCCGCGCCATTTTTTCAGAACCGTGCCAAAACCTTCCGCCATCCGCCGCCTCCGTTTTCCACAGCATAGACGGGCACGGCCGGGAGTTCACTTACCTCCAGGGTAATTGTTTCGATTCCGTGTCTGACCGCATCCTGCGCGCAGACATCATCAGGAGCTTCCAATGACCCACGCCGCATCAATCCGCATGCTTAAGATCGTCTCAATCCTCGCCGCCGCCTTCGGCCTTGCCATGGTGCTGGCGCTGGCCACCCCGCTGGGCACGGCACTCGGCCTGTTCATCGATCTCGCCTTCCTGCCGGTGGACGGCGCCCAGGCGCTTACCCCCGGCGCGGCCTCCCTGATGACCGCCATCAGCGGCGGGCTGATGTGCGGCTTCTGCGTGCTGATCTATTTGGTGACAGAGCGTGTTTACAGCACCGATCCCGCCCTGGGCCGCCACCTGCTGATCCCGGCCCTGCTGGCCTGGTACATCCCCGACAGCCTTGGCTCCCTCGCCGCCGGCGCCTGGTTCAACGTGGTGATGAACACCGCGTTCCTGCTGCTGTTTTTGGTGCCGCTGATGTTTGCACGCCCGACTGCACCGCAAACCGCCTAAGAAAGGGGGCGCCACAGCCTCCTGTTCACCTTTGCGCAAATACTCCGGGGTGAATTGGCCGAAGGCCAAGAGGGGCAGCGCCCCTCATCCTTCCCCGGCGGGGCAGCGCCCCTCTCACTTACTCCGCGGCCACCTTCC
Organism: Leisingera sp. F5; assembly: GCF_001593695.1. NCBI lineage: Bacteria > Pseudomonadati > Pseudomonadota > Alphaproteobacteria > Rhodobacterales > Roseobacteraceae > Leisingera > Leisingera sp. F5. The sequence continues at coordinate 7,526 of NZ_LUKH01000043.1, forward strand.
GGGCCGCCAGAATGTCCTTCAGATACCGCCCGGTGTGGCTGCGCGGCTGATCGGCCACGGCCTCGGGCGTGCCCGCTGCAACAATCTCGCCACCGCCATCACCGCCTTCCGGCCCAATGTCGATGATCCAGTCGGCGGTTTTGATCACATCCAGATTATGCTCAATCACCACCACAGAATTGCCTTGCTCCACCAGTTCGTGCAGCACTTCCAGCAGCTTCTTCACATCCTCGAAATGCAGCCCTGTGGTCGGCTCGTCCAGAATGTAAAGCGTCCGTCCGGTGGACCGTTTCGACAGTTCCTTGGACAGTTTCACCCGCTGTGCCTCGCCGCCTGACAGCGTGGTCGCCTGCTGACCTACCTTGATATAGCCAAGACCCACCCGCATCAGCGCATCCATCTTGTCGCGGATCGCAGGCACCGCCTGGAAAAACTCCTGCGCGTCCTCCACCGTCATGTCCAGCACATCGGCGATGCTCTTGCCCTTGAATTTGATCTCCAAAGTCTCGCGGTTATAGCGCGCACCCTTGCAGGTCTCGCAGGTCACATAAACGTCGGGCAAAAAGTGCATCTCGATCTTGATGACCCCATCGCCCTGGCAGGCCTCGCAGCGCCCGCCCTTGACGTTGAAGGAGAACCGCCCCGGCTTATACCCCCGCGTCTTGGCCTCCGGCAGGCCGGCAAACCAGTCGCGGATCGGAGTGAAGGCCCCGGTATAGGTCGCCGGGTTCGACCGCGGCGTGCGCCCGATCGGGCGCTGATCGATGTCAATTACCTTGTCCAGATGCTCCAGCCCCTTGATGCTCTCGCAAGGCGCCGGCGTCTGCCGCGCGCCATTGAGGCGCATTGAGGCAGTCTTGAACAGCGTCTCAATCGTCAGCGTCGACTTGCCGCCACCAGAGACGCCGGTCACACAGACAAATTTGCCCAGCGGGAACTCAGCCGTCACCTCTTTCAGATTGTTGCCAGTGGCCTTGACCACCTTGATCTTCTTCTTGTTGCCCTTGCGCCGCTTCACCGGCACCGCGATTTCCCGCGTGCCTGCCAGATATTGGCCGGTGATCGACCCGGTATCCGACGCAATCGCTTGCGGCGTGCCGTGGCTCACCACCTCGCCGCCATGCACACCGGCGCCGGGGCCGATATCGAACACATAATCCGCTTGGCGGATCATGTCCTCGTCATGCTCCACTACGATCACCGTGTTGCCCTGATCGCGCAGGTTCTTCAGCGTGCCGATCAGCCGGTCGTTGTCGCGCTGGTGCAAACCAATCGACGGCTCGTCCAGCACATAGAGAACCCCGGTCAGGCCGGATCCAATCTGCGACGCCAGACGGATCCGCTGGCTTTCGCCGCCCGACAGGGTGCCGGAATTTCGGCTAAGGGTCAGATACTCCAGCCCAACGTTGTTCAGGAATCCCAGCCGCTCGCGGATTTCCTTGACGATGGCGCGGGCGATCTCCTGTTTCTGCAGGCTCAGATGGTTCGGCACATCCTCGATCCAGGCCAGCGCCTCGCGGATCGACAGCTGCACCACCTGCCCCGCATGCACGCCGGCAATCTTCACCGCCAGCGCCTCATCACGCAGCCGATAACCCTCGCAGTGATGGCAGTGGCGGTTGTTCTGGTAGCGCTCGAATTCTTCGCGAATCCAGTTGGAATCGGTTTCGCGGTAGCGCCGTTCCATATTCGGAATGACGCCCTCAAAGGTGCGCTCCACCTGATAGACCCGCCCGCCCTCGTCATAGCGGAACATGATCTCTTCTTCGCCCGAGCCATAGAGGAACACCTGCTGCACCTTCTCGGGCAGATCCTTCCAGACGGTGTTCTTGTCGAACTCGTAATGCTTGGCGATGGCCTCGATGGTCTGCAGGAAATAGGGCGACTTGCCCTTGCGCCAGGGGGCCAGCGCGCCGTCATAGACCTTCAGGCTCTGGTCCGGCACCACCAGCCGCTCGTCAAAGAACAGCTCAACCCCCAGGCCGTCGCATTCCGGGCAGGCCCCGAAGGGCGCGTTGAAGGAGAACAGCCGCGGCTCGATCTCCGGGATGGTGAAACCGCTGACCGGGCAGGCAAAATTCTCACTGAACGTGATCCGTTCCGGATCGCCCTCCTTTGGGGCGGTTTCCAGAATAGCGATGCCATCGGCCAGGTCCAGCGCGGTGCGCAAGCTGTCCGCCAGCCGGGTTTCCATGCCCTCGCGGACCACCAGCCGGTCCACCACCACATCAATGTCATGGCGGAACTTCTTGTCCAGCGTGGGCGGCTCGTCCAGTTCATAGAACTCCCCGTCCACCTTCACCCGCTGGAAACCCTGCTTGCGCAGCTCCAGGAATTCCTTCTTGTACTCGCCCTTGCGGTCCCGGACGATCGGCGCCAGCAGATAGCCGCGGGTGCCGTCCTCCATTTCCATGATCCGGTCGACCATGTCCTGCACCTGCTGCGCCTCGATCGGCTTACCGGTGGCCGGGCTGTAGGGCGTGCCGGCACGGGCAAACAGCAGCCGCATATAGTCATAGATCTCGGTCACCGTGCCCACGGTCGAGCGCGGGTTTTTCGACGTCGTCTTTTGCTCAATCGAAATTGCCGGGCTCAACCCGCTGATGTGATCCACATCCGGCTTTTCCATCATATCGAGGAACTGCCGTGCATAGGCGCTCAGGCTCTCGACATAGCGGCGCTGGCCCTCGGCATAGATGGTGTCGAACGCCAAGGACGACTTGCCTGAGCCGGACAGGCCGGTGATCACCACCAATTCATCACGCGGAATATCCACGTCGATGCTTTTCAGATTGTGCTCGCGCGCGCCGCGCACTTCGATGGATTTCAGCTCAGCCATAATGCCCCCGTGCCCGCGCCTGCCAAACCAGCGGCAAACGCCCGCCATACAGATAGGGAATGCACCAGGAAACGCCAAGCCCAAAAAGAGAACATAGGGCGAACAGGTTGAAACTTGCTGACAGCTGCTGTCAGCAGCCGGAAAACACATGTTTTCCGGCTCGGAATTCGGCGCGAATTCCGGCGCGCCGCGCGCCTTGCGCGGCGCTTGGCCCAACGGGAACGGCCCTTTTCCAGGGCCAGTGACGGGCGGGAGCCTCCCTCAGCCCGGCCCGCGCCGCCGTGCGGCCAGCAGCTGATGCACCGCCGCGCCGCACAGAAACAGCACCAGCAGCACGGCCATCATGCCGCCAAACCCGCCCAGCGACAGGGAAAGCACCATCAGCGGCGTGCCAACGGTGTTGCCCAGATTGCCCATCTGCGCCATCGCACCGCTGGCCTGCGACCGGTCTGCCGCACTGCCGTTCAGCTGCGGCACCGCAGCGAATGAGCCGCCCTGCACCAGCCCCATCGCGCCCGCCATGGCGATACAGGCGGCCGGCGCACCAGGCATCATCCACAGCCATAGCGCAGCGGCGGCACAGGCCAGGAACCCAAGCTGCGCCAGCCGCACCCCCGGCAGGAACCGCAGCAGATACACGCCTAACGTCATCGACACCGCAATACTGGCAAGCGGCATTGCCCCCAGCACGAAGGCCCGCATGTCCGCGGCGATATAGGGCGGGATCACTGTCAGCACCGCCACAAAGCAGCAGGTGTAAAACAGCCAGCCCGCAGCCGGCGCCGATATCCATGGGGAGCGGTAGACGGGCAGATGCAACCCCGGCAATTCCGCCAACCGCGGCAGCGGCGCCCGTTCTGGCACCGGCACACCGCGCAAGGCAAAGCCCAGCAGCAGTGCCAGCGCTGCCATCACTGCCGCATGGCCGCCGAACAGCGCCAGCAGACCCCAAGCATCAGCCAGCGGCAACCCGAACCAGGCCAGCAGGGTAAAGGCGACGGCAAAGAACGTGCTCCACAGGGTCATCGCCAGCCCCCGTCCCCGCTCCGAGCTCAGCTGCGCAATCAGAACAGGTCCGGCCACAACCACGCCCAGATGCGACAGCCCCTCGACCACACGGGAGGCCAGAAACAGGCCAAACGGCAGATGCAGCGCCTGCAAGGCCGACATCGCCGCCCCCGCCCACAACGCCCAGACCAGCGTGCGCCGGTAGCCAAAAGCCGCCACATACAGCCCCGCCACCGCGCCCAGCAGAATACCCAGTGTGCCAACCAGCGAGACGGAAAAGCTGAGCGCATTGCCTGCCTGCGGGTACAGTTCGCCCATCCGGCCGAAGATCACCGAAATCTTGCCGTATTGCGCGGCAGCCCCCAGGCCCGCCGCCCAGACCGCCAGGATCAGCCCCCAGCGGGAGTTTCCGGATGCCGTCATGGCCGCTGCCCCTGTTGTTTCTCTTGTTCCGCATCTGGTTACCCCGGACAATACCCATAGGCCAGAGCGCGGCCGTCAAAGAAAAAGGCGGCCCGTCACAGGCCGCCTGTTCAAACTCCGCTGCATGAGCAACTTACATATGGATCACCCGGTCATAGGCATCCAGAACGCTCTCATGCATCATCTCTGACAGCGTCGGATGCGGGAAGACGGTGTTCATCAGGTCTTCCTCGGTGGTTTCCAGCTGGCGGCCCACCACATAACCCTGAATCAGCTCGGTTACTTCCGCACCCACCATATGCGCGCCCAGCAGCTCGCCGGTCTTGGCATCAAAGACGGTTTTCACCATGCCCTCGGCCTCTCCCAGCGCAATCGCCTTGCCGTTGCCGATGAAAGGGAAGCGGCCGACCTTGATGTCGTAACCCAGTTCCTTGGCCTTCGCCTCGGTATAGCCGACGGAGGCCACCTGCGGCTGGCAATAGGTGCAGCCCGCAATGCTTTCGGGCTTCACGGGATGCGCGTGTTTGCCCGCAATCAGCTCTGCCACCATGACGCCCTCATGCGACGCCTTATGCGCCAGCCAGGGCGCGCCGGCGATGTCGCCGATGGCATAAAGCCCGTCAACGCCGGTGCGGCAGTATTCATCTGTCACAACATGGGTGCGGTCGACCTTGACGCCCAGACCTTCCAGCCCCAGGCCCTCGACATTGCCAACGATGCCCACGGCGGAAATCACGGTGTCGAAGTCCTGTTTCTCGACCTTGCCGCCAACCTCGATATGGGCCGTCACTTTCCCCTTACCGCGGTCCAGCTGCTTGACCATGGCTTTCTCCATGATCTTCATGCCCTGTTTGACAAAGGCCTTCTTGGCGAATGCGGAGATTTCGGCGTCTTCAACCGGCAGCACCCGGTCCATTACTTCAACCACCGTCGTATCTGCGCCCAAGGTGTTGTAGAAGCTGGCAAATTCAATACCGATGGCACCCGAGCCGATAACCAGCAGCTTTTTCGGCATCCGCACCGGGTCCAGCGCGTGCTTGTAGGTCCAGACCAGATCGCCGTCGGCCTCAAGCCCCGGCAGTTCACGCGCCCGCGCGCCAGTGGCCAGCACGATGTTCTTCGCCGCCAGCTCTTCAGTGCCCTTATCGGTCTTGACCGACACCTTGCCCTTGGCCGGAAGGGACGCCTCGCCCATCACCACGTCGATCTTGTTCTTCTTCATCAGATGGCCGATGCCGGAGGACAGCTGTTTCGCCACCCCGCGCGAACGTTTCACCACCGCGTCCAGATCATAGCCGATGTTCTCTGCCTTCAGGCCGAAATCCTTGGCCCGCTCCATCAGGTGAAACACCTCGGAGGAGCGCAGCAGCGCCTTGGTCGGGATACAGCCCCAATTGAGACAAATACCGCCCATGTGCTCGCGCTCGACAATGCAGGTTTTCAGACCCAGCTGTGCGGCACGGATGGCCGCGACATAGCCCCCCGGCCCGGCGCCGATTACGATCACGTCATAAGATTGTGCGGCCATAGTGCTCCCTCGCCCTCGAACAGGTTCCAAAACTAGTTTACCGTTAAACTATTTTTTTCTGCGCTGCAATCATCCTCTGCTGCGGCATAGCGGCCATGCAAGAAACAGCGCACTGCCGCCTGAACAGGCTATGCCGCAGGTAAACATCCTGCCAGCACATTCTTGCATTCACCCGGAAAACACAGCGGCCGTCCCCAATAGAAAACGCCGCGTCCCTTTCAGGGCGCGGCGTTTTCTATTGGTTCAGGTCCAGAGGGCAGGTTCAGCCGGCAGCTTGCACCTGCCGCACAGTCTCGCCGTAGCCGCCCGCCATCACATAGTCCAGCTCCGGCGCGGTGCTGGCGCGGTGCAGCGCCTCGTTACGGTAAGGGAAGCGGCCGAACTGGCGGATCACCTCGCGGTGGGCCCGGGCATGCAGCAGGTTGCTGGTGCCGGTCTTGGGCATCCGTTCCAGCATCAGCCGGATGCAGCGTTCCTGATCGCACAGGTTCTCGGAATGCATCAAGGGCAAGTAGAAGAACTGGCGCGCCGGTTCGTCGATCTTCTTGTCCCATTTCTTGTTGATCGCCACCTTGGCCGCCGACAGCGCCGCCCGGTCAGAGGCGAACGCCTTGCCTTCGCCGCGGAACATGTTGCGGGGGAACTGGTCCATCAGGAGGATGTAGGCCAGCGTGCCGCTGGGGTAGGTCAGCCAGAAGGAAAACCTGCCTTCGCAGGCCTCCTCCCAGGTCTTTTGAAACTTCGTGCGGATCACCTGATCCAGCGCGTCATCCTGCAGATACCATCTCTTTTCTCCAACCTCATCGAGCCAGAATGCAAGTATCTCTTCGGGACCAGTCATCGGTCGTAACTCCAAGTTTTTCCTGACCCTAACTTCAGGCCATTTTACATTACCTTTACAAGTAACCTTGGGTCACAAATTGCGACAGGCAAGCCCTCTGTGTGAAATAATCCTCACAATTCCGGCTGGTTAGCGCAATCAATTTTCCTCGGCGGCGGTTTCCTGCTCTTCCAGCTCGGTTTCGATGGCGTATTCCTGGGCGAACTCGACCGCTACAGGTGTAGAGCTCGGATACATCGGCGCAAAGCTCCCGGTCTCATCAACCGGTGTCGCAGCGCGCTGTGTCATGCGGTAGGCCGCATAAACGGCCATGACAAACATCAGCGCCGCAATCAGCGCAAAGAAGCCTGCAGGGCCGAACACCGCGTCGCTCATCAGCCAGCCGGTGATCATCGGGCCGGCAATCGCACCCAGCCCGTTGATGAATACCAGACCGCCCGATGCCGCCGCCATGTCCTCATGCTCAAGATAATCATTGGTGTAGGCGATCAGCAGCGAGTACAGCGGATTCGACAGGCCGCCGATGATAAAGGCCGCCCCCAGCAGCATCTTGAAGTCGGTGCCGTAGATAAAGCCGATCACAGCCCCGCAGCCGCCCACTGCGGCAACGATCATGATCAGCAACCGCCGGTCCATCCGGTCCGAGACCCAGCCCAGCGGATACTGCAGGATGGTCGCCCCGATATAGAAGGTGGCGATAAACAGAGACAGGTTGCCCAGGCTCAGCCCCGCAGCGGCGCCGTAAACCGCACTCATCCCGAACTGGGCGGAGAACACACCGCCCAGAATGAACATGCCGACGCAGCCCAGCGGCGAAATCCGCATGATCTCGCGCAGGGTCATGGGTTTGGTGGTATCAAATGCCGGGGTTGGCGAGATCGACAGCAGAATGGGCGCAAAGGAGATCGAAACCAGGATCGACGCGATGATGAACGCCTCGTAACCGGCTGGATCACCGATCTGAATCAGCCCCTGCGCAGCGATGATACCGACCATCTGCACGATCATGTACAGCGACAGCGCCTTGCCCCGGTTGGAGTTGTCGGCAGAATTGTTCAGCCAGCTTTCCGCGGTCACATACACGCCGGAAAAGCAGAACCCGATGATCACCCGGCCCAGCCCCCAGGCCACGGTGCTGGGCAGCACCGGGTACAGGATCATCACTGCGGAAATGAACGACGCCAGCGCCGCAAACACCCGCACATGGCCGACCCGGCGGATCATCTCCGGCGCCAGCCGCGAGCCGCCCAGGAAGCCGACGAAATAGGCCGCCATCACGATCGACATTTCAAAGGTGGAAAACCCTTCCAGCTCCCCCCGCACGCCCAGCATGGTGCCCTGCAGGCCGTTGCCGACCATCAGCAGCATCATACCCAAGAGCAGCGCCCATGCGCTCGACAGCACCTGCAGCATTTTATGCCTCCTTTGAAAGCAAAGCAGCCCTCCACAAGGGACGGGCTGCCATCACATTTGAATGTTATGTACGTGCGATCAAGGCTCGCTTGGCCGGTATCGCTGATTCAGATTTCAATTTCATGACCCTGCTTGCACGCTCGTTGGCCATGGTTGCGGCGCTTGTCTATGGATTCGCGTCGCTTTTCTGAGGTGTATCCGCCTTCGCCGGGATCAAAAGCGACGCGTCGCCATAAGAAAAGAACCGGTAGCGGTTCCCCACAGCATGTTCATAGATCCGGCGGATCTCTTCCTGCCCCATCAGCGCTGACACCAGCATCAGCAGGGTGGATTTCGGCAGGTGGAAATTGGTCATCAGCGCATCCGCCACCTGAAAGGCAAAGCCCGGATAAATGAAGATATCCGTATCGCCTTCCCAAGCGTGGATCTGCCCGTCCCTCGCGGCGCTTTCGATCAGCCGCAGCGCGGTAGTGCCAACCGGGATCACCCGCTTTCCTGCGGCCTTGGCGGCGGCAATCTCTGCCGCTGCCTGTTCACTGACCTTGCCCCATTCGGCATGCATCCGGTGGGTGGTCACATCCTCGACCTTGACCGGCAGGAAGGTGCCCGCGCCCACATGCAGCGTGACATAGGAAACCTCCACCCCGCGCGCCTTAAGCGCTGCCAGCAGCGGTGCATCGAAATGCAAGGAGGCGGTCGGCGCCGCGACCGCGCCGGTATTGCGGGCCCAGACGGTCTGGTAATCGGTTTTGTCCTGCTCATCCGCGGCGCGTTTGGCGGCGATATAGGGCGGCAGCGGCATCGCGCCGGCCTCAGCCAGCGCTGCGTCGAAATCCGTGCCGCTCAGATTGAAACGAAGATGCCCCTGACCTTCGGAAATACCTTCCAGCGTTGCGCTCAGATCGTCGGAGAAAACAATCGCCTCACCCGGCTTGATCTTCTTCAGCGGTTTCAGCAGTGCGGCCCAGGTGCCATCGGCGCGCGGCTCCAGCAGGGTCGCCTCAATCTTGGCGGCCACGGCCCCTTGCGCGCTGTCACGGTGGCGCAGCCCGCTCAGGCGTGCCGGGATCACCTTGGTATCGTTCAGCACCAGCCGGTCGCCGGGCTGCAGCCAGTTGACCAGATCCGTCACCCGGCCGTCATGCAGGCCGCCCTCCGCAGCCACCAGCAGCCGCGCCGCGCTGCGCGGATTGGCAGGCCGGGTGGCAATCAGATCGTCGGGCAGGTCGAAGTCGAAATCGCTGAGTTTCATGTCGCGCGCTATAGGCTGTGCTGCAGGGGAAATCTACGGTGTTTTTCACTGTTTGTCAGGGTCACTTGTCGGCGCCCCGCGGTGTCCGGAACTGTCTGCGCTCTTCTTGCGCGGCTTCTTCTTCCGCCGTGAAGGCGCGCTGCTGGCCTGGCACTTTGGGCGCCGGCCCGCGGAAAATTTCCCGCAAAAAGCCCGGCGCAAGCCCCGCCAGCGGGTTGACCGAGACCGCAGGATCATCCGCCGTGCCGCGCAAGGTGAAGGTAAAACCAATCAGCCCCTCGCCGTCGCGCGGCGCCAGGATCCGGCCGATTGCGTTGACCAGGTAGATCGGTGAAATCACTCCGCGCATGTTCAGGCGGCGGTTGTTCAGATCATAATTGCCGTCCAGCGACAGCCCCATCGACGGGCCGACCGCGCTGCTTTGATGCAATATCAGATGCGAGGCGCCCAGCCGGAACCGCCCCTCCATACTGGTGAACAGGATGCCCTGGCCGGTCATCTCATCCAGCAGCCCGATCAGGCTGATGGCATTCAGGATCGCCGCCATCGACGGCGCATTCTGCACCCGGATATTGCGCACATTGACCTTGCCGTCATATTCGCCCGGCTTGTCCGCCGGGATCAGCGTCATGTCAAAACGGCCGCCGCGGCCGTGCTCGAACATGCCTGCCGAGCGGAACACCCCGCCTGCGTCATTGGCCCGGATCCGGGCCGCCGTGCCGCCGTTCTGCGGCACCACCGTGCCCGCCACCGGGGTCTGGCCGTTCAGGCGGGCGGTGAACTCGCCGTTCATGCCGCCTTGGCTGGAAAACCGGCCCTGGAAGTTCTGCAGCCCGATACTGTCGGTCACCTGCAGGTTTTGCAGCCGCAGTGTTATCGGGCTCGATCCGCCGCCGCCGCCGCTGCTGCCGCTGGCTGAGGTTGCCGAAAACGGCGAGCGGTTCAGATCCAGCCGGCCGCCGGTCACCTCGATGGCAGGCGGCGCGGCACCGCGCCCCCGGAACGTCACGGATCCGCGGAACCAGTCACCGGCCCGCGCGGATGAGAACACCGCCTGATCCAGCCCGCCGCCCTGGCGTGTGGACACCTGGCCGGTGGCGGCCAGCCCCGGCGCCTGCAACTGCAGCTGTTCTACCGTGGCGGTTTTACCCAGCAGCGCCGATACCGACAGCTCCCCCTTTGCCGCCTCGCCTTTACGCCAGCTGATCTCCGGGATCCGCAGGCCAAGCCCTGCCAAATCCGATTGCAGCTCCAGACGCGGCGGCGCATCCGGCGTCAGATCCACTGAATACTGCCCCTGGCCCTTGCCAAAGACCGCCCCGCGCGGCAGGCCAAGGTTAAAAGCCTCCACCGCCTGCGCCGACAGTTCGATGGTCCCGTCCACCCGGCTGTCCGGCGGCGCGTCCTTGCCGATCCGCTGCTGCCACGAGGCCGTCAGCGGCACCCCTGACAGGCTGCCTTTGCCGCTGATCCGGACCTGGCCCTGATCGCCGGTCACCTCCAGCACCGGTGCGGCCGCCACATGGCCCGGAACCAGCTTGCCACTCTCCACTGCACGGATCCTGCCCTGATAGTGATACAGGATCTCCTCTACCGGCACCTGCTTTTGCAGCGGCAGCGCCAGCGTTCCCTCCGCCTCCACCAGCCCTTCGGCAAGATCCACCGGCAGGCCGGCCTTGTCCATCACCTGCAACGGCTCCCGGTTCAGCAGCGACAGCGCCGCCGTGGCCGATCCGCGCGCCATGATCCGGGCAATGCCGGGGGTGCCGTCCTTGGCCGACACATCCGGAATGATGAAGGACGTGCCCGCCACCTCAACCTCGCCGCCCTGCTCAGCCGTCACCGTGCCGCCAGAGGCCGTCACAACAAAGCGCTGGCCGTACAGGCTGAGCTGCCCGGAGGCGTTCTGCACCGGCGGCATGAATTTTTGAAACACCACCTCGGCGCCGCCGAACGCCAGATCCAGGCTGACAAAGGGCTTGCCGCTGCCGCGCCCGCGCATGTGGAACCCGACATTGCGCACCTCGCCGTCCCGCAGGTTCTCCCGCACCCAAATACGCGGGTTCGGCGCCAGCGGCTCCGGCCACAATTCCTTGACCCGCTGGACAGAAACCTGATCGACGCTGCCGTTCAGGTCGTAATCCCAGCCCTCGGGCCCGGCGCCGATGTCTCCGTCGAAATGAATGCGGCTGTCTCCGTCACGCACCAGCATCTCGCCCAGGCGCAGCCGGAACGGCGCGAGGCTCAGATCAAAATCCGCATCAACGCCGGGAAACTTGACAGGCGTTTCAAACAGGCGGCGCGGGTTCAGCTCCAGATCGGAAAACCGCAGCTGCCCGACCAGCCCGGTCAGCTGCCCGTTTTGCACACCCGCCAGGCTCGCCTGCCCCTGCATTACCCCGGATCCCCAGCCGCTTTGCACGCTGAGTTCGGAAAACTTCAGCAGCTGTCGCGCCGGGTAATAGGTGAAATAGCTGCGCGCGCCGGTAATCGGCACCGGCCGGGTCTGGGCAGCCGGCTGGATCACACCTTCGCCGATGCGCAGGCTGGCCTGCACCGGCGCAATCCCGCCATCGCTGAACACCTCGCCGCGCAAAGAACCGGAAATCGGCGCCCGCAGCACCCCCAGCCAGCCAAGCGCCGGGCTTTGCAGGGCGATATCCTCGCTGGCGATGTCCGACACAAGAATTCCGAATTCCGCGCCGGGGCTGCCGATCTCAGAGGTATAGCTGGCCTCGACCGTGCCCACGCCGCCGCGCCCGCTCAGGACCGAAAACGCCGCGGACAGGGACACTGTGCTGCCGTCGCGCTTCAGACCGATCCGGCCGCCGTCCAAAGTCCAGGCCCGGCCCAGCCGGTCGTCCGTATAGGACAGCGTCAGCGCGCTGGTCTCCATGCCGGCAAGGGCGGCCAGAACCGGTTTTTGCAGCTGGCTGTCCCATTGTTCGATCAGCTCCGCCAGATTGCCCGCCTGCCGTGACGGCAGGCCGCCATTGGCAAAGCTGATCGCAAAGGAGCCGTCCTTGTTGCGCCGCAGGGCCGCAAACAATCCGCTGAGCGAGATCCGCTTGGGCTGCAGCTTGCCGCGCAGCAGCGGCCGCATCGCCAGGCTGGCCTGGGCATCGGCCAGCTGCGCAAACAGCGTGCCATCCGGATGCCGCAGCACCACATCCTTCAGGCTGACCCGCGGCCGCAGTCCCTCGTTGACGACCACGTGGATAGCGCCGAATTCGATCTGCAGCCCGTTCAGATGCCGCTCGATCCGGGTTTCCACCCGGCTCCGCACCCACTCCGGCGCATCCAGCCGGGTGCCGATCCCGAAATAGATGGCCCCGGCGCCAAGGAAGCTCAGCAGCGCCAGCATCCAGATGCACCCGCGCAGCAGCCGCCAGCGCCAGCGGCGGCGCCCAGGCCGCACGCTGGTTCCCGCAGCGGGACCGGGCACCGGCACCGCCTCAGCGGCAGCGCTGTTATTCTCGCCGGCAGGTTTGATCTCAGCTTTCCCTTTGCTGCTCATGGGTTATGTTTGCCGCGCAGTGAATTGCGCAAATGACCGGAGACAGGCCAATGCCCGACGTATCAGATCCCGCCCCTTCCTTTACCCTGCCCCGCGGCGGCGGCGGAGAGGTCTCTTTGTCCAGCCTGCAGGGCGCGCCCGTGGTGCTGTTTTTCTATCCCCGCGATAATACCCCCGGCTGCACCAAAGAATCCATCGGCTTTTCAGAGGCTTTGCAGGCATTCGCCGATGCAGGCGCTCACGTTTTCGGGATTTCCAAAGACAGCCTGAAAAAGCATGAGAATTTCACCGCCAAACACGGGCTGACCACGCCGCTTTTGTCCGATGCTGACAGCACCGTCTGCGAGGATTACGGCGTCTGGAAAGAGAAGAACATGTACGGCAAAAAACACTGGGGCATTGAACGCTCCACCTTCCTGATCGGCGCCGACGGCCGCATCGCCCGCGTCTGGCGCAAGGTCAAGGTCGATGGCCACGTGGACGAGGTGCTGGCCGCCGTCCAGGCGCTCTGATCCGCCAGCCGGGGCTCTCCCGCCCGCTCTGGCAGCTCTTTGGCAAGAGCAGCCCTCACCGTTGGGTCCGGCGCCGCCCGCGGGGCGGCGCGCAGCGCGCCAAGGCGCGCTGCCATGCCCAAGGCTGCCAGCCCGAAACTTTCCAGGGATCAGTCGGCTGATCACCCGCAGGCGCGGGAGCACCGTTGTTTTCCGCTCTGGACTCCGGCGGCCAAATCAGGTGAACCCGGCGCACACCGCCGATTGAGGAGACCCGCATGGACACCCAGCCCCTTTCGCTTGCCGAACGCGCCGCCGAGGTGCTGACAACCGCTGACGGGCGCGCCAAGACCGCGCTGTCCCGCCGCCATGCTGCCGAGTGGTTCGCTTACCGCAAAGGCGACGCACCGGAGATCGCTATCGGCACCGCCGCGCCGCCGATGCACCCGGCCCGCCCCCTCCAGCCGGAGCTGCTGCATCCGCGCGACGTGCCCAAGCGCAAACCGGGGTCCGAGGCCGGCCGCATCGCTTTGCTGCACGCGGTGGCCCATATCGAACTCAATGCCGTGGACCTGCACTGGGACATCATCGCGCGGTTTTCCCATGTGCCGATGCCGATGGGGTTCTTTGACGACTGGGTCCAGGCTGCGGATGAGGAATCCAAACATTTCAACCTGATGTGCGACTGCCTTGAAGCGCTGGGCAGCCATTATGGCGCCCTGCCCGCCCATGCCGGCATGTGGCGCGCCGCCGAGGACACCGCCGATGACCTGATGGGCCGCCTCGCCGTGGTGCCCATGGTGCTGGAGGCGCGCGGCCTCGACGTCACCCCCGGCATGATCGGGGTCTTCCGCAAAGCCGGCATCACCCAGGCCGTGGACGCTCTGGAAGTGATCTATGCCGAGGAAGTCAGCCATGTCGCCTATGGCTCCAAATGGTTCAACTTCCTCTGCGGGAGGGACAATCTGGACCCGAAAGAACTGTTCCACGCGCTGGTGCGCAAGTATTTCCACGGGCCTCTCAAGCCGCCCTTCAACGAAGAAAAACGCGCCGATGCCGGCCTGCCGCCGGATTTCTACTGGCCGCTCGCAGATCACGTGAAACCGTTGCCGGGCTGGTAGGTCCCCGTCCGCCTTTGCCGGCCGTAGCGGAGGGCAGTCTTTACCTGAGCGCCGCCGGGGCCTAGACTGGAAAGTCCCGGAAACCCGGATGGATCCATGTTCGAGAACGACTTTCCACTGCTGAGCACCGCCAGCCTGGTTGCGCTGATCCTGCACAAGGCCGCCGCCGGGCCGATCTCCTTGGACAGTTGCGATGCCGCCCTCGCCGCCCTGTTTCAACAAGCCAATGAGCGGCCGGCACTGCCGCCGGGAGAGCTGCGCGAACGGCTGGCAGGCCATCTGTCGGACCTGGAAACCGCCCGCATACTTGAACCGGCGCGGAACGGCAGCTGGAAGCTGACCCGCCGAGGCAGACAGGCGCTGCAACAGCACCCCGAAGGCCTCGATCAGACCGACCTTGCCAGATATCCGGAATTTGCCGCCCACCTGCGCGACACCGCCCACCACGCCTGCGGCATGGACCCGCGGCAGGACCGTTTTGACGAGGGCTTTCAGGCCTGCATGACCGGCCAGCCCTTTACCGCCAACCCTTATGCCTTTGATAACGCCGATCATCAGGCCTGGGAAAGCGGCTGGACCGAAGCGCAGGAGGAACGCCAGGGCTGACCGCCGGGCGCGGCCGGGCCACGGCCCCGGCCTGTTGCGGCCCTGCACCCCTTCGGCAAATTTCCGCCCATCTCCCCCCCGGACCGGCGCGTTCGGCGCCCGATGGGTCAACAGGCTTGCCCAATCGCCCCGCCCTGTCTATTCACTTCGCCCAAGGCACCGGCTCCGCCTTGAGGGGCCTGTGCAAACCGGGACAGGGACCAGACTTTGCGCACACGGCTCGCGATCAGAATCCACAGCTTCCTTGAACGCCGCTTCCCCGAGCGGCGGGTGTTCCTGAAGTCCGACAGCGATACGCGCTTCATCCGGCTGCGCTCGGAAACCCAGCTGATGGCGGTTGCGGGCATCACACTGTTTGTGGCCTGGGCCATCGTCGCCACGGCCATCGTGCTGATGGACAGCATCGGCGCCGGCAATTTCCGCGAGCTGGCCAAACGCGATCAGCAAACCTACCGCGAGCGGCTCAACGCCATCTCCGATGAACGCGACAACCGCGCAGAAGAGGCCCTGGCGGCACAGGAGCGCTTTAATGCCGCGCTGACACAGATTTCGATGATGCAGTCCGAACTGCTGGCCTCGGAGACCCGCCGCCGCGAACTGGAAACCGGCATCGAAGTGATCCAGTCCACTTTGCGCGACACCATGCGCCAGCGCGATACCGCCCGGAAGTCCCTGGCGCAGCTCAAGGAAGACACCCAGGACGAAAATACGGCCCACGCGGTGATGGCCAGCGCTTCGGCGCAGATGGACCTGCTGGCAGGGGTGCTGTCGGACACAGCAGCAGAACGCGACCGGATCATGGCCGATGCCCGTGACGCGATCGGCCAGCGCGATGAGCTGGAACTGGAACTGCAGCTGATGGACGAGCGCAACAGCCAGATCTTCCGCCAGCTGGAGGAAGCGGTTGCGGTCTCCGTCACCCCGCTCGACAAGATGTTCCGCAACGCAGGCATGCCGCCTGAGCGCATCCTCGAACAGGTGCGCCGCGGCTACAACGGCCAGGGCGGGCCGCTGGCCCCTTTGGCAATGTCGACCCGCGGTGAAGAACCCACAGCCGAAGCGTTGCGGGCCAACAGCATCCTCGCCAAGCTGGATCAGCTGAACCTCTACCGCCTGGCCGCCCAGCAGGCGCCCTTTGCGACGCCGGTGAACCTGGGCCAGGTGCGCCAGTCCTCGGGCTTCGGCTACCGGCGCGACCCGAAAACCGGCGGCCGCCGCCTGCACAAGGGCTCCGATTTTGCCGGCCGCACCGGCACCGATATCTTTGCCACCGCCGACGGCATCGTCACCCATGCCGGCTGGCAATCGGGCTACGGCAGAATGGTCACTATCCGCCATGCCTTCGGCATCGAAACCAGATACGCCCATAACTCGAAACTCCGCGTGACAAAGGGCCAAAGGGTCTCGCGCGGGGATCACATTGCTGATATGGGTAACACCGGACGGTCCACCGGGACCCACCTCCATTACGAGGTCAGGGTCAACGGGCAACCTGTAAACCCCATGATCTACATCAAGGCTGCGAGAAATGTTTTCTAAGAGCAAAATCAACGAGCCCGGGCCGAAGCAGGCCGAAGCAACCCCGGCACCCACTGCTGCGCCGGCGGCTCCGGTCAGCGACTACAAGGCCAGCGCGCCCAAGGCCAAGCCCGCCGCATCGCTGCTGAGCTCGGACCTGCACATCACCGGCAACGTGAAAACCACCGGCGACATCCAGGTTGAAGGCACGGTTGAGGGCGACATCCGCGCGCATCTGCTGACGGTTGGCGAAACCGCCACCATCAAGGGCGAAGTCACCGCCGATGACGTGGTCATCAATGGCCGCATCGTTGGCCGCGTGCGCGGCTTGAAGGTGCGCCTGACCGCCACCGCCCGCGTCGAAGGCGACATCATCCACAAGACCATCGCCATTGAGTCCGGCGCCCATTTCGAAGGCTCCGTGCAACGCCAGGACGACCCGCTGAACCCGGGCGGCCGCAAGGCAGCCCCGGCGGCTCCAGCCCCCGCCGCCGCGCCGGCCCCGTCTGCCGCCGTGCAGGCCGCAACGGCCTCCCGCAAAACGGAAGGCTGATCCGCCCTCTCAGGCCGGAACCGGCACGACCATCTCAAAAGCCGCAGGCCAACGCCTGCGGCTTTCTTGTCTCCGGGACAGATGTTGCAGATCTGTCCAACCCGCACCGGTATCCTGTATTCCTTACCTTGCAGCCATTAGTTGAGGCCGATAGTTAACGCCGGAAACACCGGTTACCAGCCCGGCCTGCGGCGTAAAAGTTAGGACACCCTTCGAAAATGGCGACAGTTATCCTGAATGATCCAAGTGGAACATGGTCTCTGAATGACCTGAACTCCCCGGATTTTTCCAATGCAAGCATCACCACACAAACCTCAAGCCTGATTGTCTTTACCGGCACCAACGGGGCTGGCTTCAGCCTGACCGGAGATTTTTCCTCCGCGTCCCCCTACTCCTGGACGTTAAACTCCCTCACCATCACATCTTACGGAACTCCAGTTCTTTCGTTTTCTGGATTCTCGATGAATTTCTACACCTTCGCGTCCTCAAGCGGCGCGAGCCTGGAAGCGTCGCTTCTGTCTGGCAGCGACACGATCAACTCCAACATGGCTGAGGGGCAGCGCTGGCTCACGCATGGCGGCAACGACACGATCCAGCTGGGCACAGGCGATGACACGCTCTATGGCGGCAGCGGCACCGACCGCCTGATTATTGCCGACACTTACGGAAACGCGTCGCTGTCCTCCAGCTTCAGCACGGTAACAATCGACTCGGCCGACGGCCGCGACCGGATTTCCTCAATCGAGCAGCTGGAGTTTTCCAACCGGACCTTTGCCCTGACAACCGGCAGCTACAGCGGCAACTCCCTGACCGGCGGCAAATCCGCCGGGCTTTCCAGCGACCTGATTTTGGGCGGTGCCGGCAATGACACTTTGTCCGGGCTGTCCGGCACCGACTTGCTGCTGGGCGAAGATGGAAATGACCGCCTGATTGGCGGCGCCGGACGCGATACTCTCAACGGCGGCGATGGCGATGACGACCTTTTGGGCGGCAGCGGGCGCGACCTGCTGATTGGCGGCAACGGCGACGATTATTTGATTGGCGGCAAACACGGCGACCGGCTGCTGGGCGGCGGCGGCCATGACGAGCTGCTTGGCGGCGGCGGCAAGGACTTTCTCATCGGCAATTCGGGCAGCGATCTGCTGGTCGGCGGCGGCGGCAGCGACACCCTGAAGGGCGAGTCAGGGCGCGACATGCTGCTGGGCCACAAGGGCAATGACAGGCTGACCGGTGGCAACCAGGCGGATACCTTCCTCTTCCACAAGGGTCATGGCAACGACACCATCACCGATTTCACCGCCGGTGAGGACCACATCGCGATCGGCCGCGGCGCCAACCGCCTGAGCCAGCTGGATTTTGAAATCCAGGGCGACGATGTCCTGGTGTCCTTCGCCAATGTCACCATTCTGGTGGAAGACATCACCGTGGCGAAGCTGCAGGACGCAGACAACTTCCTGTTCTGATCGCCCTGGTCATTGACTTGCTCCAGGCGCGCCCCGGCGGCGCGCCTTTTGTCATTTCAGCATCCACCGCCCGTCCGGCCAGAAAGCGTGAAAGGCAAAGGCAAACATCACGTCATGCGCCACGTCAAATCCGCTTGCGTCGCGCACCCGGACGGATCCGATATCCCGCCCCTTGGCCAGCGCGCCCGCATCCAGCGCCGAGGCCTGCCCGGCCCGCCAGCTGAGCACCACGCCCGCTTCACGGATCTCGCCTGCCTTGGCCAGCCGCGCCAGCGGCCAGGCCCGGCTGCCAACCCGCACCACCCGGTCCAGCGGTGCCAGCCCATGCGGAGGCGGGGTGCCATCATACAGAAACGGCCAGTCAGACGTGTCATATCCCTGGTAAGGGTTTTGCCCGTAGCGCCGGTTATAGCCAGGCTGCGCCATCACCAGACCATCCGGGTTGCGCGATTTGAATTCTTGCCAGCTTTCAACCCAGCTGGGCAGGCTGGCCAGCCGCTGGCCGCTCATCTCGCCGGCAATGCCGGTGCCGATCGCCTGCTGCCACCAGCTTTGGGTTTCGCGGTCATACATCACCATGTCGGAATAACGCAGCTTGCCGGTGACCCCGAAACTCAGCACCCCCGCCCGGGTGCGCCGGTCGAATGTCATCGCGGAATTGCACAAGGGGCAATAGGTCACCGCCACCGGCACCCCGGCCACCTCGTCGTTCACAATCTCATGCCAGGTAAGGTAACGCAGCGGATAGGCACGGGCCGGCGCGCCCTCGATCTCCAGCGCGATCACCGGCTCCCGCGGCATCAGCCGCCGGTCCTTGGCCGCCGCCGTGAACTGCGGCGCATCCAGCGCAGGGATGCCGTCCTTGGGCACCCCGCCGGACCGGATCTGGCCCCAATCCCCGATACTCGTCCGGCTGAAATCGGTTTTCGGCCATTCCCGCTTCCACTGCGCCGGCTCCGCCTGCGCCATCCAGGGCAAAAACACAGCCGCACTCATTAACAAACGTCCCAGCATACAACGCTCCCCGCTGAACCCCCAGTATTCAGGACAGGCTGGGACTGAACAGTGGGATACACAGGCTTGTGACATCATGTCAGAGGCTGGGCACAGCGCAGGGCTGCAACGGCAAAGGCCCGCCCCCGGATACCGGGAACGGGCCTTGGATTTTCCGGAAATCCGGACGCCCTTATTCGGTGACGGTCACTTTAGTCATTGCGTCGGGCTTGCCGACCACCGACCCGTTCTGCCCGGCGCCGCGCTTGATCGCGTCGACCACATCCATGCCTTCGGTCACTTTGCCGACAACCGTGTACTGGCCGTTCAGGAAGTGGCCCGCATCGAACATGATGAAGAACTGCGAGTTGGCGCTGTTCGGGTTTTGCGAACGGGCCATGCCGACCACGCCGCGGTCAAACGGCAGGTCTGAAAACTCGGCCGGCAGATCGGGACGGTCGGAGCCGCCGCGCCCGGCTGCGCTCATATCGCCGCCGGCCTTGCCGAACTCAACATCGCCGGTCTGCGCCATGAAGCCCTCGATCACGCGGTGGAACACCACCCCGTCATACTGGCCCTCAGTGGCCAGTGCAGTGATCTGCTCCACATGCTTGGGCGCCACATCCTCGAACAGGTCGATCTTGATGGTGCCATTGGCTTCGCCCTCGACCTGGACTTCCAGGCCGGTAGCAAAGGCAGGCCCCGCCGCAAGCAGGGCCACCAGCGCAAGCGCGTTACGCATCCGCTGCAACCTTGACCGAGATCATCCGGTCCGGGTTCGCGGGCGGCTCGCCTTTGGTGATCGCGTCCACATGCTCCATGCCTTCAATGACACGGCCGTAAACGGTGTACTGGCCGTTCAGGAAGTGGTTGTCCTTGAAGTTGATGAAGAACTGCGAGTTTGCCGAATCCGGGTTCGCCGAGCGCGCCGCGCCCAGGGTGCCGCGGTCATGCGGCAGCTTCGAGAACTCAGCCGGCAGGTTCGGCAGGTCGGAACCGCCGGTGCCCGCCATGCGGATGTTGAAACCGTCTTCCATGTCGCCGTTGGCCACGTCGCCGGTCTGCGCCATGAAGCCGTCAATCACACGGTGGAAGCAGACGTTGTCATATTCGCCGCCGCGGGCCAGTTCCTTCATCCGCTCGGCGTGCTTCGGCGCCACGTCGGGCAGCAGTTCAATAACAACATTACCGTCTTTCAGTTCAATGATGACGGTGTTTTCGGGATCTTTGATCTCGGCCATCTGGCCCTCCTGTCGTCGAAATTTGCAACGATAGTTAAGGGCAGCGCCAGCAAATGCCAAGGGAGCATTGACTGATGCGCAAAAACCCCCGAAACAGCCCGCGGATTTACCTGCATTTTCACCATAAGGGGTCTCGCTGATGGGCTGGAAAACACTCGACGACATGGATCTGAACGGCAAGCGCGTGCTGGTGCGCGTGGACATCAACGTGCCGATCGTTGACGGCGTGGTGACCGACTCCACACGGATCCGCCGCATCGCCCCCACCGTGCGTGGCATCCTGGCTGCCGGCGGCAAGCCAATCCTTTTGGCCCACTTCGGCCGCCCCGGCGGCGAGCGCCGCGAAAACCTGTCGCTGAACCAGCTGGTGCCGACGCTGGAGCGCGCCTTTGAAACCCGCGTTCTGTTTGCCGCCGACTGCATCGGTGCCGGCGCCGAGGCCGCCGCGGACGCGCTGCAGCCGGGTGAAGTGCTGCTCTTGGAAAACACCCGTTTCCACGCCACCGAGACCAAGAACGACCCCGAACTGGCCGCCGGCATGGCGCGCCTGGGCGAGGTCTACTGCAACGACGCCTTCTCCGCCGCCCACCGCGCGCATTCCTCCACCGAAGCCATCGCCCGCCTGCTGCCCGCCTGCGCCGGCCGCCTGATGCAGGCCGAGCTGCAGGCGCTGGAAAGCGCCCTGGGCCAGCCGCAGCGCCCGGTGACCGCGGTGGTCGGCGGCGCCAAGGTTTCCACCAAGCTTGAGCTTTTGGGCAACCTCATTGAAAAGGTCGACCACCTGGTGATCGGCGGCGGCATGGCCAACACCTTTCTGGTCGCCAAGGGCCTGCCGGTCGGCATCTCGCTGGCCGAGCGCATCATGAAGGACACAGCCGCCGAGATCCTCGCCAAGGCCGAGGCGGCGGGTTGCGAAATCATCCTGCCCTCTGACATCGCGGTGGCCAAGAAATTCGAAGCCCATGCCGAGCATGAAATCCTGCCCGCGGACCAGTGCCCCGAAGATGGCATGATCCTGGACGCAGGCCCCGACAGCCTGGCCCGCATCAACGAGGTGTTCGAGGCCAGCAAGACGCTGATCTGGAACGGCCCCCTGGGCGCGTTTGAGCTGGAACCTTTTGATACTGCCACCAACGCCGCAGCCCTCAAGGCCGCCGCGCTGACCCGTGCGGGCCAGCTGATTTCGGTCGCAGGCGGCGGCGACACCGTGGCGGCGCTGAACGCCTCAGGTGCTGCGGGCGATTTCACCTATATCTCCACCGCCGGCGGCGCCTTCCTGGAATGGATGGAAGGCAAGGAACTGCCCGGCGTCGCAGCGCTGGACCAGTAACAGGAGCGCCTGCCCGGTCAGCCGGGCGGGCGCCTTCCGCGTGTACCGGGTTCCGGAACACTCTTGCGCTCCCGGCCGCGGCATGGTTGCCCCGCCCGTTTCAGCCGTCCCGAGAAAAATCACCCTGTGGACAGTTTTGGGATTCACAAGCCGATTCGGTTGTGGCATAACAAGGGCAGACGCCGGGAAACGGCGCAAAAACAAAAACTTGAGCAGTAACATACAGGCACCTCCAAAGTGACCCGAAGCCCCCGGCCCTCTTTTGGCGCCATCGCCTTCTTTGCAATTGCATTCGCGCTCAG